>CAIKBN010000028.1 GCA_903825675.1 uncultured archaeon | reverse complement strand
TTGCTAGAGCTTGTTGTTTTTTTGCCGTATCTGGTAATAAGGGCAATGATAGCGCCGGTTTCAGTTATTTTTATGGTCCTTTTCTTTTTATCCCCAAACTATATCTTGTTGTCAGGCATGCTGCTCGGAATAATAATTATGTTTGTTGCGTGCGTGAGGTTTTTAGATAAGGATGATTTGCTGTTGTTCCCTTTTCTATTCTTGATATATGGCGTTATTGAACTAATGCTTCTTTTAAACACGTTTTTGAAATTTAACAGAGAAAGAAAATGGTACAGGACACCAAAACATGGTTACGGGCCCTCAAAACCGCACTTAGGGCAGACGTAGATATTGCTCTTTTTTCTACAGGACTCGCAGCGGACTAGCTCTACTTTTAAGCACGAAGGACATTTGAATTTTGTGAAGTTGTCTTCGGACAACAGATTTTCATGACATGATGTACATTTCATATACCCCACCTCATCGCTTCGCTTTATTCGGTGTCGTATCCCATATTATATTTACTAATCTCTAATATGCTAATCTTTTAATCTTAAAAAGCTATTCCATATACAGTGCCCCTATAGTCTAACGGATAGGACGAAAGGTTGCGGTTCGAGCCTTTTTTCAAGAAAAAGGCTCGGGCGAAAAAGGAGCGCACGCGCTTCCAGAAAAAGCGCCTGCGGAAAATTGCAAACACCTTTTAGTTCGGGTTCGATATGCCCTTTTCTTTCAAAAAGAAAAGCGCATCCGGAAAAGAAACTTTATAGAAAGGGTAACGAAATTCCCGATGGGGGCGCTAAAATTTATCTGAGCATATCATAGAAGCTCTAATTTGCATATCAGCATCACTGGCATCTTTAAAATAAGTTTCAGCTTTTTTGAGTATTTGCTGGGTAGATTCTGGCAGAACAACATTTTTTCCATTTGCAATATTGCTTAAATATCTGGCTGTCTTCAGGCTCTTTTCTGCATCTTCTATGCATCTACGGTCTCCATTTAAACAAGATAATGCATATTCTGATGTCTTGTTGATCCCAGCAGGTAAAATACAAAGCAAGAAGGTATTGTACAAGGCATCTGGGAAGGCGTATCCGTTTTTCCCAAGACCTTTTTCGTATATTTCAGCTTCTTTAATGGCTTTGACGGCATTTTTTATATGTATATCATATTTTTCAGCAAGATCAGGGTCTTCTAAACTCAATGCATTCATAGAAGCAATACAATGCTTAGAATCTTCCAGCATTCCAATTAGTTTTTCCATTTCTTCTGCCTGTGTTAATTCTTTTACTGTGTTCATAGAACCACCTATTAACATAATCTATTTAAGGAATTGGTTTGGAAAAAATTGCAAGTATGCGGAAAAATTTTCCAAACCATTAAGTATTAATACTTTATTGTTACTATAAAGTGGTGATTGATGGTGATAAAAAATGGCAACTAAGGATGCAATTAAGTATGTTGGAACTCCACTCAATTTTTTATACAAAGGTCTTAAGGCTGGAGTAAATGCTGGTACTAGTTTATTTTATCATGTCGAGCGAGCTAGTGAAGCAGCAGGTAGCGGGGTTTTAACTGAGGTTCGTGACAAGGGAAGAATTGCAGTTGATGAAGAGAGCTCAGAAATCAAACATTTCGGCTGGCCTGCTATCAAGAAGGCTGGTAATACTGTTTATATTGATGCAAAAACAAAGGTTGGTAATTTTGTTGATGCTGCAGCAGAAACAACTTATAGAAATAGATTCGGTGTATTTTATGGTATTCTTCCTGCTCCTAGAAGATATGAGGCATGGATAAAAGATCGTAAGAGCACAGAGGCTGTCCATAACTCATCCTATAAGCTGTCATCTGAACTTCAGAACGAATTATACAAGAGAGATAATCTGGCTAGAATTACCATAGGCAAAAGACAAAAAGATACAAATTCAGCTATAGATAATAATTTTGAAAAATGCAGAGATTCTGCAAAACGCACACAAACAGCTCTTGGCAGAACATTTGATGCTAGACATAAATACATTCCAGCAAGAATGGAACCTGAGCTTATCAAACTTGGTGACAGGCTTTCACAAGATAACATAGCCCATGAAAAAACATATGATAATTCTGTAAACAGTATACTCAGATATGTAAAAGGTTCTGGTACGCCTGTTAAAGGAAGCCTAAGGGCTATAACTAGAACAACTGCCAAGAAAGGTCTTAAATTTGGTAACAAAATAGAAAAGGAGTATGAAAGAGAGAGAAAAATAGCAATATCAGGACATGTTAAAGACTTGGATAATTTAGCTCGAAAAGGAATAATAGAAGGTAAAGTTGCATATTTTGGTGCAAAATTAGAAGAAATGAAAGAGTCAGTTAAAGGAGTTACTGAATTAGAAAGACAATATTGGAATGGTGCATACAGACACACAGCTGACTTAGATAATGCATTTCGCCCTATCAAGAGCATTACTGATGTGATCGTTGGCGAAACTGTAAACAGCCAATTAGAAGAAATTTTATCAAATAAAGCATCAGTGGCTGCAAAGAAATAAAGTACTATTTTCTATTTTATTGTTTTATATTTGATATTCTGCAAATAATATACTATGTCTGATATGCTCGGCATAATACTGTCGCTTGTTGCCGCTGTCTGCTATGGCATATCTGCGGCAATGCAGAAGCATGCTGTAGCTAAGATAACTGCAAAGAAGAGGTTTTCTTTTAGGCGGTTGCTTAAGAATGCCAGATGGTATGCATCGCTTGGTGTTGGCGGTATAGGCATTCTGGCTTACTTGACTGCTATGATATATGCGCCACTATCCACGGTGCAGGTTTTTTTATCACTGACTCTAGTGATTTCTGTTCTTGCCGGTTTTATGTTCTTTAAAGAAAGAATGAAGGTGAAGGAATGGCTATGCGTGGTAATGATAATCGCAGGGGTTTTTCTAACAATATTATAGTAGCGATAGCTGCGGGTTTTTTGCTTGGCATTGCTGCCCTTTTTGCAAAATTAGCAATGTCTGAGGTTTCATTATTAATTATAATTTCGCCGATTGCATGGATGGCATTGCTGCTCGCAGCTGCTGGTTTTCTGCTGATGCAGTTTGCTCTGCAAGGCTATGTCTCAAAAATTATGCCAATAATAACAGGAGTTTCTATAATTGTGGCTATAGTGCTGGCTTTTATTTTCCTTAATGAGACTATTGCTTATGTTAAATGGCTTGGAATTTTTTTGGTTTTGGCTGGGGTGTTTGGCTTGACTATAAATAATGAGAAATACTAATAAATAATAAAATATGGCTGATTATATGAATATTCTTGTTACTGGCGGCGCAGGCTTTATAGGCTCGAATCTGGTTGACAGGCTGCTTAAAGAAGGGAACAAGGTTGCGGTGATAGACAACCTTAGTACAGGAAGACGCGAATTTCTAAAAGAACACATGCATAAAAAAAATTTCAGGTTTTTGATAGGCGATATTCTTGACAGAGGCGATCTCAACAAGGCAATGAAGGGCATTGACATGGTGTTTCATCTTGCAGCATGCTCGGATGTGAGAAGAGGCACTGGAACTGACCTGGATCTAGAGCAGAATATAATAGGTACGAACAATGTGCTACAGTGCATGAGGCTGAACAGGGCTAAGAGAATTGTTTTTGCATCATCCCAGGCTATTTATGGCATAACAGGCAGCTTGGTCACTGAGGACTATGGTCCACTGTTGCCTGAATCGCTTTATGCTGCAAGCAAGATTGCATGCGAGGCTTACATATCTGCATTCTGCAAGCTTTTTGGAATGAAGAGCTGGATCTTCAGGCTTGCGAACATAGTTGGCAGGAATCAGACACATGGCATTATACTTGATTTCATTGAAAAATTAAGGAAGAATTCTAAAGAAATGGAGATACTTGGCGATGGCAAGCAGACGAAATCCTATATGCTGGTGGATGATACTATTGATGGCATGCTTTTTGCGCTAAAAAAAGCAGATGCTATTGTAAATATTTTCAATCTTGGCAGCAGGGATGCGACATCAGCAACTGAAATAGCAGAAATAGTTGTAAAGGAGATGAAACTAACTAGCGTGAAATTCAGGTACACTGGCGGCAGCGGCGGATGGCGAGGCGACGTGCCCAAGACCAAGCTTTCGATAGATAAAATAAAGAGGCTTGGATGGAAGCCAAGGCATAGCTCGGATGATGCTGTCAGAATTGCTACAAGGTGTCTTCTATGAGATGCCAGATTAGAAATAATGCATCTCAATTCAAAAATGAATTGACACAGAGCGTGTGTCAATTTGTTGAGGTGTTTTGAAAATGATAACAATTCTAGGTGCTGGCTTGTCAGGAATGAGCGCTGCGCATAATCTTAAAGGCAGATATCTTTTACTAGAAAAGGAAAAGACAGTTGGCGGCTTGTGCAGGAGCGTTGTTGTCGACGGCCATACAACTGACATAGGCGGAGGGCATATTCTCTACACGAATGATGAATATGTAAAAAAGCTTTATGCAAGGCTTCTTGGCAAGAATATGCTATGGCATGAAAGGAAATCATATATATTCATGAACAACATATATGTGGAATATCCGTTTGAGGTTAACCTATACGGGCTTCCGAAAAATATAATAGAGGAATGCATAAGAGGCGTTGAAGAAAGGGATACTGGAAAAAAGAGGGCTTACAAAAACTTTCATGAATGGATAAACCAGACCTTTGGCAAGGGCGTTGCAAAGCATTACATGGTACCATATAACACCAAGATCTGGAGATATGACCTAAAGAAAATGAGCATTGACTGGATAGCTGACAGGGTTCCTGCGCCAAAGATAGAAGACATGAAGAAGGGTGCTGAAAAGCCTGTAGGCAAGAAGTTTGGCGGGAATGCCTATTTTCATTATCCAAAAAAAGGCGGCATACAGGCTCTGGCTGATGCATTATCTAATAAACTAAATATTTCTTTTGATTCAGAGGCAAAAGAGATAAAGGCGAATAAACTCAGGGTTATTTATGAGAGAAAAGGAGAAAGAACTTCTTTAAAAGCAGAAAGGATTTTTTCATCATTGCCGCTACCTGAACTCATAAAAATAATAGATGATGTTCCAGGCAGGGTTGAAAGGGCTGCAAGGAAGCTTGTGTATAATTCAATAATATGCCTTGCATTGGCTATAGAAAGGCCGAAGGTTTCTGACAAGCACTGGATTTATTACCCTGAAAAAGACATAGTCTTCAACAGAATAATTATTTCATCGAACCTTTCGCCGGACATGGCACCTAAAAACGAGAGTTCCATAATAGTTGAGAACACCTACCCGAAGGATAAAAAAATAGATTTTGAAAAAAGGAAGGAAAAACTCCTAGAGGATTTGGAAAAGACTGATATTGTCAGAAAGGGCGACAAGGTAAGGGTCTTGAAGATGTCAAACTCCATGTATGCCTATGTTGTGTATGATCTTAATTACAGGAAGAACGTGAAGATTATACACGAGTTTCTGAATGAGATCGGCATTATACCAATCGGAAGATTCGGCAAATGGGAATACCTGAATATGGATAAAGCAATACTTGATGGAAAAGAGTCTGTTGAAAAGGTAAAGTTGTAGCGGTGTTTTGAAAATGAGATCAAAGACGGTTATGATGATCTCCTTTCAAAACAGAAGTTTGTAAGGTGTTTCGAAAATGAAATATACAAAAAAAATATCTGTTGTAATACCGACTTATAACGAGGAAAAAAATATAGGGAAATGCCTCAAGGCAATTACTAGACAGACTATACCCAGAAAGGAATATGAAATAATAATCATTGACTGGGGAAGCACGGACAGGACCAAGAAGATAGCCAAACAATACGTGGACAGGTTCATCTTGCAGAAAAGCGAGGGCATAGGCGGGGCAAGGAATGACGGTGTGCGCATGGCAAAGGCAGACATAATTGCTACTACTGATGCTGATTGCATTGTGCCAGGGGATTGGCTGGAAAAGATGCTGAATCACTTCAATGACAAAAGATATGTTGCTGTATGCGGAAGTGACGGGCCTGTAGAAAAGGATCCAAAAGCCCGTGCTGTATATTTCTTCCTAAAGAATATAATACACTTTGCATCATTTTTTCACCTTTATTGCCTTGGTGGCGGCAACACAGCTTTCAGAAAGAGGCAATTTCTTAGAGTAGGTGGTTACAGGAATCTGTCTTTTTCAGATGATGCTGATCTTGGTTTCAGGCTGGCAAAAATAGGAAGGATAAAATATGACAGGAGCATTTACGTTAAATTATCCACGAGGAGGATGAAAAAACAAGGATATAGAAAGATACTGATGACGTGGCTGAACGGTGACATGAGGCTTATTCTTGGCTTGCCTATACCGAAAAAGAGTTATGCAAGGCTGAAATATTAAGACATGCGTATCAGTTCTGAATAGGCTTGAACTAGATCATCTGTGCATTTTTTTATATCATATTTTTTTGCTGCGGATAGACAGTTTTTTTTCAGGTTGTTTTTAATTTTATTGTTATTCAGCATGTACTGCAGCTTTTTGGCAAAATCCTTTTTGTTTGCGACTAATCCGGTTTTATTCTGCCTTACAAAAGCAGCTGTAACATCTGCATCAAGAACAACAGATGGCAGGCTGTTAGCTGCTGCTTCTATAAGAACAATGCCCTGGGTTTCTGTTTTGGAAGCCATTACAAACACGTCAGATAATTGGTAGTAGTCATTCAGGGCATGATCGGATATATAGCCTGTGAATATTACATTGTCTGATATGCCTAGAGCTTCAGCGTATTTTTCCAGTTCTGATCTCATAGGCCCGTCTGAGGTTATTATTAATTTTGCATCATTCTTTTTGATTACGGTTTTCATGGCATCTAGGATTATTTCTATGTTCTTTTCTTTGGTTATTCTGCCAACGTGCAGAATTATTTTATCGCTGGGCGAGAAGCTGTATTTTTTTCTTAAAAAACTCCTAGAATTTTTATTTTTTTTAATATCTGTTCCAGTAGGTAGTACGATTATCCTTTTTCTAAACTTATGTTTGCTGAGGATTTCTTTCATATCTTCAGTTGGCGCTATTACACAATCGCAATGGTTGTAGAACCACGAGCAGTATTTCCATGCAAACCTCTTGGTTATTTTTTCTACTGGCTTTATTTTTCTTATCCGGTCTCTTTTGATAAGGTAATGCGTGTATTCTGGGAGCTGGGTGTGAAACGTTCCTATCAGGGGTAGCTTGTAATATTTTGCTAAGGCAACACCAGCTAAACCGACACTAAGGGGTGAATGCACATGAATAACATCAAATTTTTTTTGACAACCCTTTATTAATGGCAGGGCTATCCTGTATTCAGGATAGTTCCTGAAGCTTATCGACCTAAAGCTGTGAGTTAAATTACTTTTCTTTAACTCTGGCGAGGCTGGTGAAAATATATATACTTCATGTCCCATTTTTCTCAGTTCGCTGGTAAATCTTTTTATGGACGTGACAACTCCGTTTACCTGCGGTTCATATGTATCTGTGAACATGGCTATTCTCATAAGACATACTCCTTAGACGTACGCTAGTGCATAACGATATTTATCATAGGCTCAAATATCATCAGGGTGATGAAAATTACTATTGCGAATATTAAAAAACCAACCATCAGGTAATTGGCTGCTGTGTCGTTCCTGCCGATCGGGTCTTCACCGTTTTCTATGCCATTCACAAAAATTGAAAGTATGATGCACGTTTCTATCATATATACTGCAACAATAAATATAAACTGAAATGGGGTTATGCTGGCTTCTGAAATAGATGATAAGAAGCCAACTTCTATTGGCATGCCTTTTATGGTGGTTGACATCTGCTCCATGATTTTTAATACTACAAGAGCAAGGGTAACCACAACACCTCCTATCATGGGCGAGAGGAAGATGGCCTGGAATCTCATGGAGCTTATGGTATCGCTAAGCGTGTCTTTGACTTCTTCCTGCGTTTTGTGTATATTTTTCAGATATCTCGAGACTGATAGCATGGTTATGGATGCGGTCTTCATGCCTTTTTTGGCTGACTCTGTTACTGTTCGCATCACAGAGCTTATGAGCCTTGATGGGTAGTATCTTATGGCTCCGTACTCCCGGTCAAAGAAGGCCTGTTCGAAGGTAAAGCCCATGGTTTTCATATTATTCAAGGCTTTCTGGAAAAGGTCCTTTATCTTCAGATTTTCTATTCTTCTTACATTGTGCTCAAGGCTGAGTTCAATAGGCACACCACCTGATACCTGATTGCCGAACTGGAAAAGCGACTCCGTGAATTCGTTTTCTATTTCCATTATCTTGGTTCTCAGTTCCATGCGCTGGTAGGAAAGCAGTTTAAAATATATGCCCAGGCCGTAGGCGATGCCTCCTGTTACCATGATAGCAGCTAATCTTTCATCCAGACCAGCAAGTAAAAATATTACACCAAGGGTTATGACAACAAGGCCTACTATAAGAGCAGGGATCCAGGCTGATACTGGTTTTTTGTTCCACAAGAACTTGCCTTTAGGTGGCATGTCAGGATGATCAGCTATTTCTATTTTACTGAAGGTTGACGGGCGTTTTTCCAAGACGTGATTTATAATGAAAAAGAGAGCAATGGGCAACAGAACATCGTAACCTATGAGCAGGGCGCTTGACTCAACTTTAAGGAATATAGCTACAAGCGGGAAAAGAATCAGGCCCATAACAGGCAGGATTATACCCATAGCATGGATAACTGTTACAGGTGTTCTCAGTGACTGGTTGAAGTGCTTGGCATTTTCCCTGTTGCCGTCAAGAATCACATCAACAGCCTCGTCCAGCATCATGATTCTCCTTTCATCTGTCTGCTGCATGGATTCTATTATTATCTCCACAGCCTCGATGAAGTTCTTGTTTTTTTTCCATTTGTCTGCATAAGATGTCAAGGCTTCGTTTACTGTCAGATAGTTGCCTACATCAACATCCCAGACAAGCTTCCTGAGCTCGAAGCCAAGGGTTCCTGTCAGGTTCTCTGAGGCGAATCTTACAGCACCTTCAAGATTTGGAACATTTCTCATGAACATGGCAATATACATTACCATGGTTACAACTCCAGAGCCTGCTTCCATCACATACCTTCTTTTCAGCCGCAGGGGATACTCGTACAGATAATAAGTGAAGGGCATTGCAACGGACATTACCAGAAGAGCATGGCCTAAAGAAAGGCCTGGCACATGAAAGAAGATTTTTAGAAGCAATGATACCAGAGTTGAGCAGCAAACTAAGAAGGCAAATATAATGGTAAGGGATGCAACCCCTGCTGGCGTTATTTTAAGGTGCGAAAAGTCGATGGCCTCTTGCAGGATCTTTCCTGTTTTCTTGTCTGGGCTGACTTTTATTAATTTTTCAGCAGACCTGCAGGCTTTTTCATAGAGCGTTCTTGGCAGGGATGCAAACTGCTCTTCCTCCAAGAAGAGCTTGTACTCTCTTGAGGCCAGATTTGCATCCTTTTTTGGCTTGGCTTTTATGTACTGAAAAGGTTCTTCTCTTTTTATAGGCATAAGCTCACAACTAATAAAGCGTATAATAATTATTGGTTGGGCTTAATATAAATTAGAATAGCTAATGTTTCTGCAGCCACTGAAACCAGCGGTCATATATCATGTCGCTGTTCAATTCACCTATTTCTTCTCTTATGGCATTGCTTATGATATGGAACTGATTATTCGACTGAATTACGAACTGTGCTTCTAGCAGATCAGGCTTGTTGCCGGCTTTTGCATAAGCTGCAAGGGTTTGCAATATTCTTTCCCTGAGCTTGATATTGTCCCAGACAGCATCCCACCTTCCTTTCCATTCTCTTATGCGAGAGGCAATGTCATTAAGAATAACTGATTCTCCCATCAGCAAGGTTTTGGTTGGTTTTAATTTATCATCTTTTGCAGAATACTCAAAAAGATTTACAAAGCCGCCTTCTTCCATTGGGTCATTTTTCCAGTGTTTTCTGACCTCTGCAATTTCTGTAATGCGTCGGAAAGAATGAAGGCCGTCTGGTGTTTTCAGCATGTTGCATACTATTACAATATCTGTTGCCTTGAAGGAGGTTATTGGAACTTTCAGGTCATTTACAACGCGGTCGAAGACGCCATAAGCAGAATCTCCGTGTATAGTGCCGGCAACAACATTGGCTAAGGCACCAATCCTCATTGCTTCGTAAAGGGCAAGGGCTTCTACTGAACGGACCTCGCCTACTATGAGGCATGAGTCACCTAAACGAAGCGCGGTTCGTAAGACCTCTTCTGCTGGCAACTCTGTTTCCACGTGCGTAATCACAGAACGGCTTTTCAGCCTTTCTATATTATATCCAAGATCTCTTAATGCAGTTACTGGAAGCTCTAGGGTATCTTCTGTTGTGATTATTCTGAGTTTTTGCATGATCTGGACCATACAGGAACCTAAAAAAGAGGTTTTACCACTGCTTCTGGTTCCTGCTATGAGTATTGTTCTTCCTCCATCAATCAAGAACCATATAAGACCTGCTGATAGCGGATCAAGCATATTATTATTAATGAACAAAGGAAGGGTCCATGGCTTGTCTCTATGCCTTCTAAAGGCAAAGGCCAGGCCTTCAGGCGATAAGGTTCTTGTTATTGCTGCTACCCTGGCTCTTCCACCAGATATATTAATTTCTGTATCCAAGACAGGATTAGCTTCGTCTAAAGGACGACCTGATAGCAACCTAAATCTTGTTGCCCAAGAATCTGCATCTTCCATACTAGGAACTATATTAGTTTCACAATGCTCATGCTTACTATGAAAGATGTATACGGGTGTCTGACCAATAGGTGAGTTAATGCTCACATCCTGAAGGTTCTCGTCTTCTAACAGTAATTCAAGAGTGCCAAGACCTGCTGTATATCTCGTAAGTATATTGGCAAGCTCGTTAAGGCGATCATCAGTTATGTCCATGCCTGAATTTTTTGACAGGTCTCTGAGCATGTCAAGGCCGATTCTAAAAAGATTTTCCCGTATTCTTTCAGGTTCTGCTATTTCGCGCGGTTCATGCTTGCCTATGTATCTCCTTGCATTATCTAATAAGGTGTACTCTTCTTCCCTTAGCCTGAATTCCGGAGGTATTATATGATAAAGCTTTCTTACCTTGCCAGGCAGAGAGTATATTTCTACGTCTGTTTTACCTACCTTATACCTTTCAAGCAATTCTGCATTAATCGGCGGTGTTGCCACATATCTTGTGTACATGAAATTTGGCCTTACACTTGGATGGAAGATTCTCCTGTAAAGGGATCTGTCCTTATGCTTTGCCAGGTCTGGTTTGGCTATCCTAATCATTTCACATTTGTCAAGAATATTTTGTATGGGCATAAGCGCATTATTGACATAATGTTCATAGCAGCTTTTTTTTAATTGGTCTTCCTCTCTCTCAGCCTTTACTTTTGTGTGTCGTATCTCTCGGGAGAGCTTTTTGTATGCTTCCAAAGGGTCATATTTTAATTCATTCAGGATGCTCTGCAAAAAGGTGTATCTCTCTGTTGCGTCGTCTTCACAGTTTTTTACAACTATATTCCTAAGGGAGATTATCCGGTCCCTTGTTATCTTTTCTATGGCATTGGCAATCTCAAACAATAATTTTACTTCAGGAAAGTCGTATTCGTGTTCGCGCGTCTCGGCAAGGATGACACGAACCAGCTTTTTTACCTCAAGCAATTTATCTATGGTCTTTGCCATGCATATATCGAAGTCTTCTATAGATGCACCATAGATGCAGCCGAGGCAATTAATTCTTATTGTCTGAGTGTCTTCATCGTATTCGTAATCACATACCATACTATTACTAATCATCATGAAAACTAAAAGGTTTTCTTTGGTATCATGCTAATCTGAAGGATAACTTAATAAATAGGGAAAAACAACTTATTATAGAGAAATGAGATGCTTTATACAACTATGAGCATCTCTTTCGAGAACATTGCTTTCATCCATTGTCTAAAGACAATAGCATTCAATGCTCTCAAAATAATAAATTAGCTGATAATATGCCTAGGGAAGAAGATCGAAGCACCATAATCCTTCAGGAATTGGTCAGGAGAAGCAATGACGAAAGCAGGCGCCTGAGGGAATTGGAACAGAGGGTTCAAGCCATAGAAGAAAGGACTGCTTCATTAGAGGAAACGAATCTAGACAGGATAAAAAAAATAAACAGCAAGCTATTTGATGTAGACAAGAGCATAAGAGATATGGGCATTGATATAACAAACTTAATAAATAATATTGAAAAAATAAATAAGCAGATTAGCACCTTTGCAAGAAGAAGGGATATAAAAGAGGTTGAGAAGATGTTTGAGCTTCTCAGTCCAATAAGACAGGAGTTTGTGACCAAGGAAGAACTTGAAAAGGAATTAAGAAGGGTTTAAGAGGAGGAAATAAAAATGCTTTTCAGAAAAAAGGTTTCAGGCGGAATGCCTATTCCTATTGACAGAATCCGTGAAATGAGCTCTATGGGAATGAGTGACAAGGACATAATAAAGAAACTAAAGAAAGAAGGGTACAGCTATGAGGACATAGAAAGAGCGATGCTGGAGGCAGTAAAAGAGGGTGTAGGTGAAGGGCCTACAGGTCGTCCTGTATCAGCACCTAATATGAATAGAACGCAAAATCAGCGAGAGCCTCAAACATCTGCTGGATACGGCGATTCATCTGCACTTGAGGATATGTATGGAAGTGATGCACCAGAAAGTGTGCCTGAGTCATCTGCATCAATACCTGAATTATTGAACGAAACAACAGAAGAGCTGGATGTTCCTGGATCAGATGTGATAGTTGAGGAATTAGTAGAGGGTGTGGTTGAAGAGAAGTGGCAGAGGCTTACAGAGAAACTGGATAGTTTTGAAGATAAGTTTGATAATATAGATAAGATTACAAAGCACCTGGAAAGCAGGGCTGATACAGAACAGCGGGATTTTCCTACAAAGGAAATAGACAACAAGATGTCAGATATTTCTGCAAGGCTTGAAGATATTGAGGCAAGGGTAGGCGGCCTTGAAAAGGCTTTCAGGCAATTCCTTCCGTCATTAACAAGAAATATAGAAAGCCTTTCTAGTATAATACATGAAATGAAGGAAAGGGCACCTGTTTAGAGACTAGAAATTGTTTTATCATATGGTGACTTCATGGGTATTGTCGAGTATCATGAGGGTTGCAATGTAAGACCTGAAGGTTGTATGGGACCCTGGGATAATTTTTATACTATTTTTGGAACAGAATTGCGCTTTTTAACAGGGCATATTTGGGCTTCAATAATTCTAGGA
>CAIKBN010000027.1 GCA_903825675.1 uncultured archaeon | reverse complement strand
TGGGCAATATGGGCCAAAGCATTCTTACAGCAAGGGTTAACTCCAAGAGATGGGGCGGCAGAAATAATGTAGCTTCAAGATGGCTGGTTGAAATTAATTTTGATGAGTATGGAACGGGTTATCCTTACATTAAATGCCAGTCTGATGAACATTTCTGGGATGGTGTTAAGGGCGCAGATGTGTTTTGTGATCATATGGGGGCTCTGTTGACATACCTAAAAGAGGTTTATAATAATCCAGATGCTTACAAGGGCGCTATTAGGTTTGAGGAACACGTCAAAAAGCCATATCTGCCTTTTTTAATCAACCCAATGTTAGAAGCTGAGCTTATTGTAAAACGCTACGTATTAGGACAGAATTATTATGATATAGACAAATGGCTCTTAGACAAGAAAGAAATATATGACCCGTCATATTTAGATAAAATTGAAACCGGAAAGGGTTTATATGATGCAGTTCATTCAAAACAAACAAAAGTAGCAAAGCCAACGGATTCATTTACCAAGGGTGACATATTAGCATCTCGCAAGGTTGCATCAGTTATGGAAAAAGGTATTTACAAAGGCGGTTTCAGGAGGGTTGGCTTAAATGCCGTGGAATTCAGGGGCACTGAATGGGAGACCTTATGTGTCAACTATGAAAAAGGCAACAAGACCTTAAGATTATTGATTTCCGAGCAACTCCCACCACTGCTTGTTTACAGGGAAAGTAACCCGGCAGACAAGACAGATATATTTTATAAACCCAATATTGAGCACCCATTTTCAATGCTGTATCAGGAGCAGAGGACGGTTGATGACAGGACAAGAAAGGCAACAAAAACAAAGATATTGATTCCGCATTCGCCGAGAATAACACCTGAATTAATTGAAATTATACCAACAAAAAAACCAATATTTGGCAACTTCAAGAAGAAATACGCTGAGCTGATACGAAGGCATTATGAAGGCGACAAGGAAGAGATGCTTAAGCATCTTGGCTTGCAATTTTCATGAGGTTTATTTCTTCAGCTCTTTAAAATATCGTTCTATACGGGAGCTGAGCTCAGGCCAACCCTCAGGTCCATGTATTCTTGCACTTTCTATCAGATGATCAGGTTTGCAGTTGGGTAAATATTTCGAGACAAGTCTAATATCTGTTTCAGCACTATTAGCGTCTAAAGTATTTTCATTGTCAACTGCGAATTTCAATTCTCTAAGTTTGTTGGTCAGTACTGCTAAATTTTGTTCACCGCTCTGCAAGCTATAAATAACATCATTGGCTATACTTTCGTCAAGGTCTATTTTCACGTTTTTTAAATCCCTTCCAAGGCATTCGATGTATTTCATGGCATATTCTTTTGAAGCTTCCAAGATATTCTTGACAGTTGTGTCAAAATCACCAGATTTTGGGCTGTTGGTATAAATGAAGTCGCAGCCACGCTCATCTATTATATTTTCTATTTGTCTGGCGTCCTTGAAAAAATATCCAACAGCAAGCATAAACACCCCCCCTTTTTTATTGCCTTCTGAGGAAATTCTAACATGACTGAAGGAGGGCAGGCTAAGAGACAGTGCTTCACTAAAAGGTTCAGGAATAATGTAGGTATAAAGGGCAAAGATATCGCTAGGTTTTTCCGGGCTTGCCCAATAAAAAACCGCTTCTCCTTTCGGCTTTTTAGGGTCACCTTTTTTCCACACATAATTTGGCATTAAAAGAGAGTCTTAAGAAAATATTTAAACGTTATTTAGTGTTCTAAATACGCTAAAAAAGCATTTATTCTACTGGTGCGCATTATAATATCTATGGTGCTTGAATCAATACTTAATCCGAAAAATGCTGAGGACAAGCCCTGGCATGTTTTCATAATAGCGTTCATTTACACTATTATTGCTATATTTTTTGCTGACCAGATATTTCCAACACAATCTTCTATGCTGGCTATTACTATTGTAACCTTAATATTTGTGCCATTTTTTCAGAAGCTTTTTGTTGTAGAAGAAGAAAAAGAGGATATTGCTACTAAAAGGGCAAGCAAGGAAAATCTTTTTATCAGGCACGCAAAGATCATATATGTTTTTTCTGCATTTTTCATGGGTATAATTTTTGCAATGAGTTTTATATTTATTTTCTTCCCAAATGAGAGTGTTTTTGAACTGCAGTCAAAGACCATAGAGGGACTTTCAACAGGCTCTGCTACCTTTGACGGCAATTTTATGCTGTTCTTTCTGAATAATACGCAGGTCATGCTCCTGGTTTTTATATTATCTGCTGTTCTTGGTGCAGGCGCTATCTTCATTCTTGCATGGAATGCTTCTGTTATTGCTGTTTATCTTGGCCTGATTGTGAATTCTCTTGTAAAACAAGGCTTTACAGCAGCAACAGCTTATCTGTTTGGTGTTCCTGTAGGGCTTTTGTCAATTGCGCTACACGGCATACCGGAGATAGCTGCGTATTTCTTTGCAGGGCTTGCAGGCGGCATACTTTCTGTTGGCGTTATCCGTGAAAAGATGAACAGCAAGGAGTTCAGGAATGTCCTCAAGGACAGCATAATAATTCTTGCTATTGCTGAATGCCTGATAATAACTGGCGCATTTATAGAAGCGATGCTTTAGGCAATTCTAAAACCGATTACGATTGAATTACCATTAAATTGCAATTATTTTTTTGTTTCTCTTACATGCGCATTTATATAATTAATCGTGCGGCAAGAAAAGAAATTTATGCAACTGAAGATAATCTGTCAGAGTCAGTAAAAAAGATACTTGATATTGCTGCGCAAGGCCTACGGTACTTCCTCAGAGACGCACCTTAGATAATACTAAGGAACCTTTTTTTTGTTTTTCACGGATTTGATATATTCCACAGTTGTCGTGGTTTTCACAGTGGCTTAATGGTCTTATGAGCGGAAAGGTACAATCATTTATGGCGCTACAATGGCACAACCAGCAACATAAGCAAAGGGTAGCTCTCCGAAGTGTGGACATTGATTATGATTATTTTATGTTTCCATTTAACTCTACTCACTATTTTGCTTTTTTTGATTCTTGTTGTTTCCGCTTTTTTCCATGATGGCGGTGCAGTAGTTTATGCAGTAATTGCCTAGCTCTTGAGAATGAGATGTTTTTTTCTTCTATCATTTCTTCGGATATATTCTCAATTTCCTTGCCTTTGGCACCAGCCATGATGGCGATATTGCTTGCATGAAGCTTCATGTGGCCGTGCTGGATGCCTTCTTTGGCTAAGGCGCGAAGCGCTGCAAAGTTCTGGGCAAGGCCTACTGCTGCCATGACTTCTGCTAATTCTTGCGCGCGCTTTACTTTCAGGATCTTTAATGATATTTTTGCAATTGGGTTGACACGGGTTGCGCCGCCGACAATCCCAACTGCTATTGGCATTTCTATATAGCCGATAAGGTTGCCTTCTTTGTCTTTTTCATATCTTGTTAACGGTCTGTATTTGCCGCTGATTGAAGCATAAGCATGAGCACCTGCTTCTAAGGCACGGAAATCATTGCCTGTTGCTATGGCAACTGCATCTATGCCATTCATTATGCCTTTGTTATGCGTTGCGCAGCGATATTGATCTGAAGCTGCAAAGGCATAGGCTTCTAAGATACCGTTTACTATGTCTTCACCTATAACATCTTTGTTCCAGATGGCCCTGGCTTTTGCAATTCTTTTGGCTGCAAGATTAGTCACGATTCTCAAGCGCGTTTTGCATCCAGTTATTTCCTCTAAAAAAGGGGATACCCTCTCTACTAGGGTATTTACAAGATTGGCACCCATGGCATCCCTGACATCTACCATAAGATGAACAATAAGCATTTTTCCAAGCCTGGTTTTTATTATGCGGGTTTCCAAGTCTCTTAAGCCACCGCCGATTTTGTTTACAATAGAATCCTGTTTTCTTGCCAGGGCAATTATTTTTTCCTTGTTAGTATGGATTATTTTTGCAGCCTTTTTTAGTTTCCCTCCTGAACTAAGGATTTGTATCTGGCCTATCATAACCGGAGGGTCAGATGTAGTTGTAAAGCCTCCTTCAGGCCTTGCGAGCTTTGCAGCATAGGATGCTGCAGCAATTACTGAGGTTTCTTCTATGGCCATTGGAATCATGTAATTTTTGCCATTGATCAAGAAATTGGTTGCTACACCAACAGGCAT
>CAIKBN010000026.1 GCA_903825675.1 uncultured archaeon | reverse complement strand
TTCTTTACCATCAATAATTTTCTTTATAGATTTTGTTCGCTCGATAATCTGATCAGCGTAATCAAGTGCGTCCTGCTCTATATTCATATAATCGGCCATTTTTTTAAGGAGTTTTTTCTCAGATGGATTTATTTCAAAATCATCAGTGGCACAGTTAAACAAAGCAGATACAAAAGCATCCTTGTGAATCTTATTAAGAGTCGCCGCAGATATTTTATATTTTTCAGCCAGGTTTTTTAACTGTTCAATTTCTTCATCATCAAATTTCTTATTCTTTAACACTGCATCCAACGCTGCCATATAGGACCCAGCTTCGTCACTCGTACCTTTTGTTTTCTTGATTTGATTGAGGTAGGCAAGCCATGCTGGCAATGTAATGCAAATAACTAATAGAGCGCAAATTAGCCAAGATTCCCCCGCTACATAACTGCTCTCCATAATTTTACTATAAAAGATAGGGAAAATAATCGCTCCAGAAATATAAAGAGGTGAACAAGATATTATAGCATAAAAAAGTGCCATCCCTTTCTCTGCGTCATCAGGGAGTTGTTTGTAATTTCTATAATATAAATATGTAACGAGAGCAGCTGGCATAAAACTGATCAAAAGAATTAGAATTAAAATAATGGGAATAAACCAACTACCTTTTTCTTTTTTATTAGCCATCGTATAATTATAAAAGATAATCCATTACTTCATCAAGAACATCAGTTAATGCAGGAATGCTTGCTTTAGTTATTTTTCCATCTGCTAAATGCTTGTGATTTTCAAAGGCAAGCTTTGGCCTGTGCCGCGCATTGTCGTATCTAAAAATCAACGTCCCGGCTTTTTTTTGATAATGGTAGGAGCAGGAAAGTTTCTCAATCCGGTATCTGAGGTCAAGATACTCAGTGAAATAGAGGATTGATTGATCGGCAAATACAAGATTGCCTCTTATGATGCCAATCTGTTCTGTTCTAAAATCGTTTTTTATTTCTGTGCTGATAATCAAGTTTGTTTTAGAGTATTCATCAATAATTTTTACCAGCTCAGATAGATACTCAGTGAGTAACATATTTTATGTTTTTTATTTTATTCAGGTCCGTCATTATTTTATTTCTGATTTTCAGTTCACCGGCCCATTCAATATATTCCTGATCACCATTTTCCATATCTTCTGCAGTTAACTGCTTTTGAAATTTGGCAGAGGATACCCTGTATTTTTTTTCAAACCTCTCAATATTTTTAATTGTCTTATGTAAGCCAATTTCGAGCCGTTTTATTTCTGCTGCTATTGCAGACTGAATAATTGCTATTACGCCGTCTTTTGCGTCAGTTTGAATTTGTAGTTTTGTCATGATAAATTCTCCCTATTTTGCCTGTAGAGCATTATAATCTATCGCGCCTATTTTGTAAATCAAGCAGGCTGCACTGCTAAAACCTGAACTGCCGGTCAAGGCTTCGGTACTGGATGGCCTCGGAGATATGGGGAGACTGTATCTGCTCCGCAGCCTCAAGATCGGCTATGGTGCGGGTGAAAAACCCAGTGACTGCTAACTGAATCCTGCTCGTTAGCGTTAGCCACATTTATACATTTTTTTCAGAGGGGATAATATCCCGCAGAAAAATTCTTGCACGATTCAGCCAGTTTTCAACTTGCTGCCGATCAAAATTAACCAATTCAATATAATCTCCTCTCTGGCGCGCTTCAAAGAGTTCATCATAGAGCTTCCCGTGTTCCTTACTTAT
>CAIKBN010000025.1 GCA_903825675.1 uncultured archaeon | reverse complement strand
TCCTCTTTATTTAATCAATGACAAAAATTGACATTGCTTATGCCGCAACTTCTTCCCACACAAAGCCAAACTGCATCACTGCTCCTGCTGCATATGTAGTATCAGTAACAACTGCACGACCTGGATCAAGAACAAGAGAACCATCCAAGTCAAACATATTAGGAGGTCTCCCACCAAGTTGTGTACTATCTGCACCTTGTCCAAGTGTACATACAATTCTTTCAATAACAGGAGCAACTATAGTGGCACCTCTATCTACAATAGCTATAGAAGTAGCATAACCATATCTACAGCATCTTGGAATAATATCTTCTGCAAGACCAGAATCTGTAGTGGTTGCAAGTGCAAGAACAGTTTCTGCTGTAAGAGCAGCAGTTGCTGCGTATGAAAATCTATGTACAATAATAATCTTCCCACTTCCAGTTGGATTACAAAGAGACAATCCTACAAAGGTAGTATTAAGAGTTGTACTTGTAGTTGCAGGAGTCTGCATAGCAGCAACAAACAATCTTCCTGCCAGTGCTGCTTCTGTATACTTTGCAGATCCCTGAGCCACAAGAAGATTTTTTCTTGTGTCTACCTCAATCGGAACCTTGACACCAAGTATCCTATAAATCGCTTCAAGTTTCATTTTTTATCCTCCAGTTTATTTTCCAGGTAAAACAGTAATAAGAGCATGGTAACGACATTTTCCAGCAGTAACTGTACTGGCATTTCCAAATGTAGCACATATTGCTGGAACAGTCGAAGCAGCTCCTGTAATTAAATCAACTCCTGCTGCTGGAATACCAGTAAGTTTACCAGTAAGCCAGTCACCAGATGCCGTAAAGTATGTGGCAGCAGTTGTGTATGTAGTTCCTGTCGCTTCAATCTTATCAACATCCAAGGCATACGAGAACCTTACCCTGTCATTGGCGCCAAACCATTCTCCTGGATAGGTGATAACCTTGTGCCTCTTGAACATATTCCAGACAAAATCTTTTGGCTTCTTTATTTTCGGCAGCACGTAAAAAGCGCCTTCTGGCTTCCATAAATCCAGGCCAATATCAACTAACCCTTTGTAAATAAGATCCCTTCTCTGCTTCCATATATTTACCTGTTTGTCGATGAAGCTTCTGGGTGTCTTAGTAGCTTCGTAAGCCATCTCCTGGCTTAATATGCTGGTATTCATCGACGTTCGCGTCTTCATCTCTATAATATTGTTAACTAATTTCTTGTCAAGTGACCACAAATATCCGACTCTTAAGCCGCACATGTTGTATGTTTTTGAGAATGAGTTTATTGTCACAACATGCGGCCCTTTTATCAAATAATTCTCTCTTACATAGATCAAATCCTTGTAAACCTCGTCTGACAAAACATATATGCCTAAATCACCTGCCATTTTCTCTATCTGCTTTAGAGTCTTAACCGACTCTACTCGTCCAGTCGGATTAGAAGGTGAATTTATTATAACTGCTCTGCAGTCCACAACCTTCTTTTCAAAATCATCAAAATCTATGCGTCCATCAACCATATCAGTAAATACAGGCTCCATGCCAGCATATCTTACAAGGTGAGGATAAGTGTAATAATAAGGCCTGTGTATCAAGACCTTATTCTTTTCCTTGCCATTCATGCTACCTATTACCCTCAATGTAAGGTCCAATGCCTCAGAAGCACCGTTAGTTATTACAAAGTTTTCAGCTGTTGATCTTGGATATTGCCTAGCCAATGCCTTTCTTAGATTAACCTGACCCTGTATTAATCCGTACTTAAAATCCCTGTATTGCGGCAGTATCTTGAAAACCCTTTCAGGCGGCGGCAGATCTGGTTGGCCTGAACCAAAAGATATTATGCCCTTGCCGCATACTCCGATAAACATAGATGGTGAAATTTTTCCAGTCTTCATAAATATCGCCTAATAGATATTATTTTACTATTTTATTAATTCCAAAGTGCTTCTTCAGCAAGAACAGCAATTCAGGGTGGAATTTTTCGCCTGAGTTTATCATTTCTTGGATTTTACCTAAGTTGAAAAATTCCACTTTTTCAACTTCCAAAGGATTTACCATAAACGGACCATCAAACACAGCCCTAAAAGTAACAAGAAATTTTTTAATTCGGTTAGCATTGTAAATATCTTTATAGAAAAATTTCAATTCAGGCTTAATGTCTAATTCTTCTTCAGATTCT
>CAIKBN010000024.1 GCA_903825675.1 uncultured archaeon | reverse complement strand
TTTGCTCATTTATTTTTCTCTCCTTCTATTCTCATTTCCCTTAGTAGGCAATATTATTTTGTCGTTCATTAAATCTTCTCCCATAAAAATAATCGAATTCTTTTGCCGAGGTAGGTATCCTTGTATCCTGAGATATAATAATCCACGGCGATGACTGTCTGGTTAGGCAGGCCTGCATTGTTATTTACTTTTAACTGAAGGTTGCTTGGCAATAAAGACCTGAGTTTATCCTCAAGCTCTGCATCATTCAACTGCCTTAGCAAGTCTTTCTGATCCAAATACTCAATTGCATTAAAGCCCTGTTGCTTTATTATGCTTAGCTCCATCTCTGGCTTCACAGGCGGTTTTCCAAAGATAAAGGCTGCTGAGATGAGTATTATGGATATGGCTATCATAACCTCAAGGGTATAGATATAACCTTTAGGAGAGGAGAACCTACGGTTCTCTCTCTCTACTCTCATTCCCTTAGTAGGAAATATTATTTTGCTCATACTTTTTTCTCCTTTACCATACCTGCACAACAAATTTTCCGAATTCTACATTGCCTATTGAATCTTGATATGCAAGGTTCTTTTGCAAAGCTACTACGTTGCCTCTTTTTGGCACATCGCTACCATAGGCAAAAAAGGTCTGGTTATTTTCGTTGTAGATGGTTAGGTGCAGATTACTAGATGCATAGCCGGAATTTTTTAATTGCTCCAGTTTTCTGTACTGCAGCAGATAGATCTTTTCGATTGGATAGACCTTCTCTGTAAGATTATCGTTGCCGGCAACAGGGGTTGACCTATCAGCAAAATTGCTATCGTCATCAAAATAAACTGTAAACCATTGGGCCTGACTGGCATTGATATCAGTCTTGAAGGTTATCTCGCTGCCAGACCTTTGATAATTTACTGATGTATTGTTGTAATATATTACAATAGAGTTGGGGTCTGGGTTCTCATAGATATCATCAAGGTTAAATATTACTAATTCGTCTAAAAGGTCTGATACTGAATGGCTTTGGTTTATAAGATGCTCTTGCGTATTATTGACAAGGATATAAAAGCTGTAAGCATGCGACTGCAAGCATGGATAAGCCTCATCGCAATCTGTGATTGATAATATGCTCATTGCATCGCTTCTCAGCAGCATAATATCTGTTAGTTCATTGGTTTTGGTATAATAACTGGTTGTGTACTGAATGATCAGGGCGAATATCAGTATAAAGGCGCTGACTGCAAATACATAATCAACCTGTACTGTCCCTTTACAGGAGAAGAAACCAAGGTTTCTTTCCTTGTCATCCTCATTTCCTTTTGAAGATATTAGTTTGCTCATTTATTTTTCTCTCCTTCTATCCTCATTCCCTTAGTAAGCAATATTATTCTATTTTTCATTCATTCACCATTCGCATTATTATTTCGTCTTTTTTGTCAGGATGGGCTACCCAAATAATTTCTGTTTCACCGCCAATTGTTGAGCCAGAAAGGGTTGCGTTAAGGTTGGTTTCGCATGTTGTATTGATAATCGGCTTTGTCATTGTTGTTATGAAGACTGAACCATTAACAAAGCTTGCCTTGTAAATGATTCCTGCTATTTTATCCGGCAAAACCAAATTTATCCTTCCCATGGTACTAGTTGTCGGTGAGATATAATCAGAAGGGTTGTATATTTTTTCTGTACTGTATTTTATTATTTCACATAGCTGATGAATTTCATTTTTTCCTCCGAAGGACCTGTAATCCTCTCCTAAGGAATTGAGGGTGGCTACCACGATAAAAATAAGTAAGAGACTAAAGCCTATTGCAAGGGAGTGGCCTATTAAATATGATGCTGCTTTCATTAGACAAGACACCTACGGTTTCTTTTTCTATTATCTTCCCTCATTAATATATTATTTCCTCGTTTCTGCAACCACT
>CAIKBN010000023.1 GCA_903825675.1 uncultured archaeon | reverse complement strand
TGGTGAACTTGTTTACATCCTTATCTCTTTGTGCTGTTGTATTCAGGTGGTCGGTATCTCCTTTTTTCGCAGCATCTAAACTTTCTTTCGATATGTTCAAGATAAGCAAAAAGGTTTTATTGAGAATGCTATCAAATTCACTGTATTCAGGATGCGCTAGCTCCTTTATACTGATGCTTTTTCTTACCTGGTCTATTATTTCCATGCCTATCATTTCATTTACAGAAAATTGCACCAGCCCCATTTCTTTAGATGAGCCAAAGGTCACGTTAATTTCATCGTATCCCTTCTGATATAGCGAAAATAGTGTTCTCCTAATCATCGGCTGCAGATCAGCAACGCTTACGCAGCATTTCTCTAAGCTAAACTCTTTTTCAGTTGAAAGTACTAGTGTTTTTTCCCTTTCTTCTACTTCTATTTCATTCCCAGCCTCTAAATTATGCATTCTAGCCCATTTTTTAGGAAGAGTAATGGTTAAGGTGTCATTACCCTGTTTTATGATCTTTCTCTTCATAAATATAGCAGGATAGTAATCTATTTAAGTCTTACTATCTTTTTAAAATAAAATATATATAAATATATTGATGTATTGTAAATATATTAAAATCACACTAAGATTCGTCGTTAAGCTGGGTTAATAGATAAATCATAGAATCCTATGTGCATTGTTTTTAGCATATTCTGAGTATAGTGAAATACCAAAATTATAATTTACAAACATTTATATCCTTCTGTTGAAATTTATTAGCATGGAGTACATTGATTTGAAATACAAGCCGGATATTACAGACATAATATGCGAATTCTACCTTGAGCCGATACATGGCTCTTCAATTATTGATGTTGCTAATCAGGTTGCTGCCGAGTCATCCATTGGCACATGGACAGACGTCAAAACAGAAAAAAGTTATATGCGTGGATTAGGTGCCAAGGTCTTTTCTATAAAGAAGAATTATATTAAAATCGCTTATCCACTTGACTTGTTTGAACCAGGCAATGTCCCACAGCTTCTTTCTTCAGTAGCTGGCAATATATTCGGCATGAAAGTAGTTGAGAAATTACGATTGGAGGATATTCATCTGCCAAGGGCTTACATAAGAAGCTTCAAAGGACCGAAATATGGCATAGCCGGCATAAGAAAACTGCTAAAAGTCTACAAAAGACCGCTAGTCGGAACCATAATAAAGCCGAAGTTAGGCCTAAAGACAGTTGACCACGCAAAAGTCGCTTACAACTCATGGATTGGAGGTTGCGATATAGTAAAGGATGATGAAAACCTTAGCAGCCAGAAATTCAATCCCTTTGAGAAAAGAGTTATAGAAACGCTAAAAATGCGGGATAAAGCAGAAAAAGAAACAGGCGAAAAAAAGATTTACATGCCAAATGTTACTGCTGAAACCGATGAAATGATAAGAAGAGCCAGGTTTGTTAAAGAGCAATGCGGAGAATATGCAATGATCGACATTATAACATCTGGTTTTTCTGCCTTGCAGACCCTTCGCAAAGAAGATATGGTCATTCATGCCCACAGAGCAGGGCATGCAGCTTTCACTCGCGGCAATCATGGCATATCCATGTTAACCATTGCCAAGCTGTGCCGGCTTATAGGCACTGACCAGCTGCATATAGGAACCGTATTCGGAAAAATGAGCAGCAGAGCAAACGAGGTAAAGACCATTGAGATTGAGATAGAGAGAAAAATAGTGCCGCAGCTGGAAGGTCATGCTCTTGAGCAGAGTTGGTTTAAACTAAAGCCTATTTTTGCAGTATGTTCCGGCGGTTTGTATCCGGGCATGGTGCCTCATATCGTCAAAATCCTTGGAAAAAATGTTATAGCACAATTCGGCGGTGGCTGCCATGGCCATCCCTATGGAACAATAATAGGTGCCAGAGCCATTCGCTATGCAGTTGAAGCAGTAATGAGTGGCACACCCTTGGAAAAATACGCCCTGAAGCATTTTGAGCTGAAAAGCGCCCTGGATAAATGGGGGCATTAGAGCTATTTATTTGTTATAAGCTAGTCGATATTATGAAAAGAGAAATAAAAGTCCTTGCCGGCGGTTGCTTTAACAAAATCCATCCAGGCCATATATATTTCCTGAACAAAGCCAAGGCATTAGGCTACTTAGTCGTTGTTCTAACCCATGACAAAAATAACAAAAAGTCCTATGCTGTTCCTGCAAAGGAAAGGAAAAAGCAAATAACTGCATTAAAAATAGCTGACGATGTTGTTATAGGCCACCCAACTAATTATATGAAAACTGTGAAAAAGATAAACCCAGATATAATCGCTCTAGGTTATGATCAGGAAATGCCAAAAGATATAAAGACAGAGGCAAAGATAGTTCGCATTAGAAAATTCAGGGATTACAGCACCAGAAAGCTTTTATAAATTCTCTATATAGGCTTAACATGTTGACTCTTGAGACAATAGAAATTGATAAGATATATGATATTACAAATGATGTTCTAAATCTAATGGAAATAAAGAAAAGCGGACTAAATGCTGCCTATTACGACGGGCGTCTTATTATTATAGACAGGAACCATATAATAGGGTCTGAAATAATAAGATTTGCAAAGCGCCCAAAACATAGATTTGTATATAAAAGACAAGAACTTATTGAAATGACGCCTGGCCTAACTGAGGAGATCTTAGATATTGAACTTTCCAAATATAGAAAAAAATATGTAGATATAATCACAGGTGATATTGCTTCTACAATCTATCATAAGATTACTATAGGTTATAAAAGAAACGTACCAGAAAATAAAATAGAAACTTCTGGACCTGTTCAAAAATTACCAAAAGAAGACGGCTGGTCACAAAGGCATTGAAACTTTATAATTTAAGCACACCTTCATAATATCCTTTTCTGTTATCCTGCCTTTTCTGATAACCACTTTTCTTTCTGCATCGTATACAGTTGACGGCTTTCTTTTAGGAAGGTTGCCTGCATCCACTATCATCTCAACCTTGCCATAAAAAGCCTTTCTTATCTCGCGAATTTTATAAATCGGTGGCTCGCCAGATATATTCGCAGATGTTGCAGTTATAGGTTTGCCAAAGCTCTTTACTAGTCTGCATGCAAAGCGATTATTAGGAATCCTAAACCCTCCTATCATTCCCTTTGTTTTTAATTTTTTCTTTTTTGCCACCAGTGTCAGCGGTCCTGGCATGAATCTTTTCATCAGTGCTTTGATTTCCTTGTTAAGAACTATGTATTTTTCTGCCATTTTCATGTCAGAAACAATTATAGGCATGAATTTGCCTGCTCTTTTCTTTAGGCTGTTTATCCTTTTTATTGCATTGCGATTCGTTGCATCTGCTGCAATGCCATATGATGTCTCTGTCGGATAAATAACTAAGCTGCCTTTTCGCAAGACCTGGACTGCTCTTGCAACTGCTTTTTTATCTGATAATTTTACTATCTTGGTTTTTATAACCACACTACCTCAACCTCGTCTGTTCTCCATCTCTGGTAGAAGTCTGCCCTGCTTATAGGAACAGTTTTTTGGCCGTTTTTGTATGCAAGCATGCCTGTCCATGCTATGTTAGCGCCGCAGTCGCCTGCAAACTCCCTTGGGCAGACATAAAGCTTTGCACCGCGTTCTTTGCACATTATCCCCAGCATATCCTGTAAGCGTTGCGAAGCAGCAACACCACCTGTTAGAAGCAGCTCTTGCTTGCCTGTATGCGCTAAAGCTCGTTCAGTAACCTCTGTAAGCATTGCGTAGCATGTTTCCTGCATTGAGTAACATAAATCCTCGAGCTTCTCGCCTTTCCTGTATTTTTGCAGGGCAGCTGTAACTATTCCAGAAAAAGACAAATCCATGCCCTTTACAACATAAGGTAATTCAATATATTTGCCCTTCTTTGCCATTTCATCGAAGTATTTCCCGCCGAGATTTTTTCCAGTCGCCTCTCTTATAAAAGTATCAATTGCATTGCCTATTGCTATGTCCTGGGTCTCGCCAAAGACGCGGTAACGGCCTGAGGCAAACCCAATTACCTGGGTATTGCCACCTGATACATATAGCGTAACCGGGTCATTGCACTTTGTCATTAATCTGCCAATCTCTATATGTGCAATGCAGTGATTTGTCTCAACCAGTTTTCTGCCCTCAGCAAGCTTTTTGGCAAATTCCAAGCCAACCCGCAGGCATGGCGGCAATCCAGGCCCAGCTGAGTAAGCAAATAGATCCACGTCAGCCAATTCAATCACTGCTTTCTGAAGCGCATCATCTAGAACCTTTTCCTTTACCTTCTCATGGTGCTCTTTTGCCTCTATTGGATGAATGCCGCCCTTTTCCGGCGTGTAAACATCCTTTATGTTTGCTAATACCTCTATGTTATCTTCTGCTTTGACTATGCCTATGCCAAAGGTATGTGCAGTTGATTCTATGCCAAGTGAAATCATAATCATCTAATAGGTCATTTAACTAATTTAAAACAGTAAAAACAGGTTGAGATAATAATATTATAGCCGCTGTCCAATAGTTTAGTTGGTATAGAGGAGATTTATTTAGGTAGTGATGCATATGAAGGTCTTGATGTTTGGATGGGAGTTTCCACCTCACAGCATAGGCGGCTTGGGAAGGGTTTGCTTCAACCTGGTCAAGAATCTCAGCGATAAAAACGTGGACATAATCTTTGTTATGCCACGAGGAAATACTGACCTGAAGTTCGGAAAATTTATATCTCTTGAAAATTCAAGAATCAAAATAAAGAGGGTTAATTCACCGCTTGTAGGCTACATGACCTCAGCGCAGTATACTAGAGAAGTCTTGTCAGGCAAAAAACCATATATATACGGCAGAGACTTGTTCGAAGAGGTTGAAAATTACACAAAAATGGCTATAGAAGCAATTGCAGATGAAGAATATGACATAATCCATGCCCATGACTGGATGACCTTTAAGGCAGGAATAGCTGCAAAGAAGCTCTCAGGCAAGCCATTGATTGTGCATGTCCACTCCACAGAGTTTGACAGAAGCGGAGAGGGCATGAATCAGCATGTATTTGAAATTGAAAAAAGCGGGCTAGAATATGCAGATGCTGTTATAACAGTAAGCAATTATACAAAGGATAAAATAATAAAATATTATGGAATTAACCCAGAAAAAATACATGTGGTTCACAATGCAACCACTTTCGAAGATTACACTGTGGATAAACAAATTAAAAAGAATCATAAAATTGTCCTGTTTTTAGGCAGAGTAACCTTCCAAAAAGGCCCAGACCACTTCCTTAAAGCTGCAAAAAAGGTCTTAGAGCATGACAACGATGTTAAATTTGTAATTGCAGGCTCAGGTGATATGGAATCATATATTATAGAAAAAGCCGCAGAACTAGGCATAGCTGACAGTGTTTTGTTTTCAGGTTTTCTGAAAGAAGAGGAAATAAACAGGATATATCAGCTTGCTGATGTATACGTGCTGCCGTCTGTCTCAGAACCCTTTGGAATAACAGTGCTGGAAGCCATGAAAAACGGCGTGCCTGCTATTGTCTCGAAAAACAGCGGGGTTACAGAAGTTATCAGGCATTGCTTAAGGGTTGATTTCTGGGACACACATGAAATGAGCAATAAGATCTTAGCATTGCTTAAATATGATGTGCTACATAATTCAATAAAGCAGAACGGCTTGGATGAGGTAAGCAAGATGAGCTGGCACAAACCAGCTGAGAGATGTATAGAAATCTACAAGGGTTTGGTGGGCGGAGTATAATGGTATCTGTGTGTGTTTATTTCCAGGTTCATCAGCCAACCAGGCTAAGAAGGTATCAGATTTTTGATATTGGAAATAAACATAACTATTTTGACACTGAAAAAAATGAGGAAGTTCTGAATAAAATAATAAAAAAATGTTATCTGCCTACCAACAGTCTGTTATTGGA
>CAIKBN010000022.1 GCA_903825675.1 uncultured archaeon | reverse complement strand
TGGTTTGCCCCTGCGGTTCGGGCTCTCGGCGCTATAATTACAATTTTAAAGCTTTTTCACCAAATAAAAAGGAGTTATAAAGGAAAAATAAGTGATACTATGGGACTAAGACCAGGCAGATGTTATACAAAAGTGCACAGGCCTAATACAAGGCAGGCAACTCACGTGCCTAGAAAAGGCTATGTAAAAGGTGTGCCAAAACCCAAAATAACCGTATTCGAGCTTGGCAAAAAAGGCGAATATGACAAAAAATTATTCCTGCTTTCACAGCACGATATTCAGATAAGGCATAATTCACTTGAATCAGCAAGAATAGTAGCTGTCCAGTTTCTGGAAAAGAACATGGGGAAAAGCGGTAATTATTTTTTTAGGGTAAGGGTTTATCCGCATCACGTTATCAGAGAGAATGCCATGGCAACAGGAGCAGGTGCAGACCGTTTCCAGCAAGGCATGAGACACAGTTTTGGCAAGCCAATAGGAACAGCTGCCCAGGTCAGGAGCGGCCAGAAGCTGTTGGAAGTAAGAGTTAACAATGCTTTCGTGAATATTGCAAAACTTGCTTTAAAAAAGGCAAGATACAAGCTGCCTACAACATGCAAGATTATTATAGAGTAAATTTTTTCTAGTATGGCATCTGCCCTAACAAACCATAACATTTAATAAGTTGTCTATATTCTATGGTTTTATCATGTGATTTCATTTTGAAGTTCCTGTTTGCAGTTACGGAACTTTGAAAGAAATCCATAAAAAAGCAAAGTGGATTTCATGCCTGAGATAATGGATAAGGCTATATTGAAAGCGCTTAGCACAGACACAAGGCAGGAAATAATCAAGCGCTTAGCCAAGCGTCCATACACAGCATCAGAGCTCTCGAGCCTTCTAAATAAGCACATAACAACCATTACAGAGCATCTGAGCGTCCTGGAAAAATCAGGGCTTATCAAAAAAAAGGAAAGCACCAACAAATGGGTTTATTACACCCTTACATCCAAGGGAGAAAGAATTTTCAAGCCAACGTATTATTCCTGGGTTATTGTTTTGTCAGTTTCTTTGTTATGCTTACTGATAGGCTTCCAGCAATTCAGTCCTATGTTTTCAGCCCAAGCAGAAACTGCATCTATAGATAAATCAGAACCATTATTAGGAGAAACAAGAAACACAACACCAGAGGCAGAAAATACAAAGCTGATAATAGGAACAGTATTAATAGCAGTAGCAATTATAGGCTTTTCCTATCTAGTTATCAAGAAAACGAAAAAATAGTTATGATCAAACTTTCAGTTTTTGCTCAAGCTGAAACGAACTGACACGAAACTGAATTGACGCCTTTGGCGTCGTTTTGGCTGTGCGTCTATGTGTTCAAAGCTTGAAAAGGCGAGAAGATAGTTCTGATCAAACTTTCAGTTTTTGCTCAAGCTTTTCCTAAAAGCTTGAAAAGGCGAGAAGATGCCATGCCTAAGAAAACCTATTTCCTCTTGCATTTACTAACGTAAGCTATGCTGGCATTGTTTTTGAGTAATTCTAAAAATCAGTTGCCAATTATTTTCTTTACTCGCTTAAGTATATCTTCGTTATCAAACGGTTTTTTGATATAGTCTGAAATGCCAATTTTTTTTAGCATGTCAAGCCCTATTTTCGGGAAGTCTGCTACAGT
>CAIKBN010000021.1 GCA_903825675.1 uncultured archaeon | reverse complement strand
GTATATTATTTCTTCTTCTTTTTAACTGCTTTGGCTGGTTTGGATTGCTTGGCTTTTTTGGCGCTCTTTTTTGGCTTTTCCTTGTCCTCTATTATCGGTGCAAGATCGCGGACAAAGCGCCTTACATATTCTCTTGTCAACTCTATGTCTCTTTGTGGTATTTCGCCGATCTTGTCCTCGTCAAGCATCTTTCTCATGGTAACTACTTTCTTGAAGACCTCTCCGTAATAAGGGTCTATCTTGTTGGCGTCAATGAGGTAAGTTTTTATTGCATGCGGAAGATCCTTTGGATCTTCTGGCAGTTTTTCCATTTTCTTTAGCGTAGCAACAGCTGCTTTTATCATGACTTCGTAATTTTTCTGGACAATGGTCTGTTTTTTATTTTTTTGCAATTGCAGCAGTAACTGCTCCATACGGTTAACGAACTGCTTTGCCTTGGCTATAAGATTGTCTAAGTCCTGTCCTGTTATGTCGTTTATTTCTTTGTGCTCTACTCGCTTTCGGAAGTCTATAACATCTTCCAAGTCCTTGAGATAGGTTTCTTCCAGGAGTTTGCTGTGTACTAAGTGCTCTTTGACCTCGCCTGGTGTATGCTTAGGTGATGGCGGGTTCTGGCCCATGTACATTAAAACTGCCTGCGAAGAATTTAGCATAGCATAATATAAGTCCTCTGCTACCATGTAGAGCTTGGCTGTTTCTACGCGATTGATTTTTTGCGGTGCCGTTTCCATGAACTTTTCTACTGCTTCTAGAGTAGTTGGTATTCTTCCTGCTTCCAGCAGTTTTCTTATAGGTATGAAGAAGCCTGTATCAAAAAGAGCCCAGCCATCCCTTACTATGGTATATAACAACGGGTGGCCGATACGTGCCATGTCCCAGAATTCGGTCAGGGTCCATGCTGGCTGCACTATTATGGCTTCGCTTATGTTCTTGCCAATACTGTAAATATCATCATCAAAACGATCCTTCATCTCAGGCGTGAATCTTGCAAGGGTATCGTCTATGACCACGAGCATGTCTATGTCGCTTTTTTCATGGAAGTCGCCTCTTGTAAAAGAGCCGAAGATAACTACTGCTTTAACAAAGTCCTTGTATTTTTTCAGCACTTCGTCCTTGAACTTGTTGGCAATATCAAACTGCTTTTTTCTAAATTTCTCCATTTTATTCTTCTCATCTTCGCTGATCTTTGCTTCTTGTTTAGGTTTGTCTGTCATATTATTACCTTAATCGGCTGTTCGATATTAAAAACAATCGCTTATGGATATACTACCCAATAGTAGCGCTTTTAAAGGTTTCGATGAGGCTTAATTTTTATTTTTTATATTATTTTCATGATAATAATCGGCGTTACAGGCAGTTTCGGCTCTGGAAAGAGCACTGTGGCTAGGATGCTTGTAAAAATGGGCAAGGGCTATCTTATAGATGCTGATAAAATTGCGAGAAAATTAGTAAATGAAGCGTTAAGGACCAAACTTATTAAGGAATTCGGCACAGTTAACAAAAAGAAGCTGGCTGAGATGGTTTTTTCTGATAAGGCTAAATTGAAAAAAATAAATGCTATAGTACATCCGCTTGTTAAAAGTGAAATTAGTAAACAGATAGAAAAAACTGATGCAGGCTTAATAATCATTGATGCGCCTCTGCTGATAGAAGCGAATATCTGCACTGACACGCTGGTTGTTGTTAAGGCAAGCACATTAAAGAGAAGGGAGAGGCTCAAGAAAAGGTTTGAAAATAATGATATAATAAAAAGGGATAAAGCGCAGATTACAATAATCGAAAAAATAAGATACTCTGATTTTGTTGTTGACAATAATGGATCGATAAAAGATACTGAAAAACAAGTTAAAAAGATATGGAACAAAATTAGTGATAAGTGATAAAAATGAAGATAGCTGTTTATCCTGGAACGTTTGACCCGATAACCAACGGCCACATAGATGTCATAAAAAGGGCCTTGGGCGTATTTGATAAAATAATTATAGCTGTTGCTGAAAAATCTTCGAGAAAGGAGACGCTATTTACAATGGATGAGAGGATAGCAATGATAAAGGAAGCTACCAAGGGCATGAAGGTTGAGGTAGATGGTTTTTCAAAACTGCTTGTTGACTATCTGAAGGATAAAAAAATAAAAGTTGTGATAAGAGGGCTGCGTGCGGTGTCTGATTTTGACCGAGAGTTCCAGATGGCTGTTGCAAACAATGAGTTGTATTCTGATATGGAGACGATATTCATAATGACTGATAAGAAATATTTCTATCTGAACTCTTCACTTGTAAGAGAGCTTGCGCGCCTGGGCGGGTCTGTGAATGGCCTAGTGCCGAAGAACGTTGAAGCTGCGCTAAAGAAGAAGTTTGGGAAATGAAATATGGGTTTTATAGATGTACTTTCTAACAATTTAGAGATTCCATTAAGTCGTAGTTTTATAGAAGGAATCCTGAAAAAATTTGATGGCAAAACAGATTATGAGCTTCCCGGCAAGGATGCTGAATTAAGTAACCGTATTATTACTTCTCGCAACCATGGGGAGAACGAAAGAGTTTTAGAATTATGTGATATTGCCTTAGGAATGTATCCTGAAAATCCCGATATTTTAAATGAAAAAGGTATTGCATTAAAAATAAAGGGACAATATGCTGAGGCAAAGGCTTGCTATGAAAAGGCCATAACTATAAAAGATGGTTTTTATGAGGCATGGGCTAACAAGGGTATGGCTCTTTTTCTTTCCGGACAGTATGAAAATGGTTTAGAATGTGTTAAGAGGGCGATAGGTATTGATGATAAAAAACTTTTAGCATATGCTGTCGGGATACTTTGTCTTGATAAATTAGATAGATTCGATGAAGCAAAAGAATATTTTACTAAATCTTTTGGTCGTGCATTTCCTGCAAGTATTGCTGATGAAGAGTTTGTTGGATTTTAAGTTCAGGTTTACCTGAACTTCCTCTTTTCCCAGATCTCAAGCTTGTTCTTTTCCACTGCTGAGCGGCTGAGGAAGGTGTGCTTTTCCTCTGGGATCATAAGCAAGCCTTCAAGCGGGTCCCATGCATGCTCTCTCATGGTTGCCATCTGCCTTGCAAAGGTCTCTTTGTTCTGCTCTGCAACTCCAAAGAACTCAGGCGGAAGATCCTCTGGCAATATATCCTGCTCAAGATACTTAACTATCTGCCTTATTACCCAGACGCTGTTTTCGATGACCTCCCATGCAGACTTGCCTCCGCCTGATCTGCCGCCACCGCGCTCGAACACCAGATAACCGTCCTTAAAACCGCGCTTTCTCATATCATAAAGCCATTTGTAGATTATTTCCTGGCCTTTGGAGCCGATAGTTAATGGGATATGTGCTGTTCCGCCATATGGTATTGGCTTGGTAAGGTGGACAAGAAAGATTTTATCACAAGGCAGTTTTGGTATTATCTCCTCTGGTTTCATCTTATGAGACAGCATGTGCTCAAAATCTATACATAACTTGATCTTGTCTGATTTGAGTTTATCGATAAGGGGAATTACATCTATTGGATTGAATAATCTCATTAGTGCCTCATAGCCTTCATGAGCTTCTGGCGTTTCTATGCCAAGAATTATATTGTTTTTTTCCAGCCATTCAACAATGCTCATGCCATTCAGGTGTTTTTTATTAGCAGGGTCATCTTTTACTGTTAAATGGCCTTCAAGATACTTGGCTGCACAGGCTGCATTGAAGGCTGCATGCTTTTCGCTGTAGGCTTTTTCAACATTATCTCCACCGCATATGCTGGACCATAGAGGATCGTCTGTTTGTTTCATGTATTCTGCAACTAGCATATATGCAGTTATTTCTGCTGCATCTGTGAGATATTTTGCATTTACAGCTTCTTTCCATATCTCATAAATAATGTTAGGTTCTTCTCTGTTAATGATAACTTGTGCATCATTTCTTCCTTCTTCTGCTGCCTGGGCTTCCAAGGATCTTTGTATACCTTGTGCACGAATATCTCCTGCCCTAACAAGTTCTCTTGCTTGAATATATGTAGGGTTTTTCTCTAGTTCAGCAAGCTTTTTTTTAACTTCGTTTTGTATAATACTTCCTCTCCATTCATAAAAAAGGTTTTGACCTTTTTCATTATCTTGCAAAGCGAGACTTCCTACACTACCACGGAGATGCCTTTTCGCAAGTTCTTTTACTTTAGGGTTTTTTTCACATGTCATCCATAATGGCTTGCCATCATAGCTTACAACCGGATGGAAGTAGCCGGTTACCCGGTACTGCGCTTCTAAGAACAATAACTGCGGCCTGGCAGACATGTGGATATTAACGTACTCTGCACCAAAGTCAGCTGCGTTTTTCACTGTTTCCACTAATCTCAGGTGCGACTGCTCCCATAAGCGCCGTTCTGATGATTCCAGGGACATGAGCTCGCCGACTTCAGCATGCAGGCCTAGCCGCATGCCTAATTCTTTTTTCACCCTTTTCATTTCTTCCTTGAGCCTTGGTTCAAAGGATTCAGAGGTTGTTTCTACGTCTGCTTGTATAAAGCGAACGCCTACTGTTCCACCAAAGCCTCCTACTTTTTGGGCTAAGCCTAAGAGGTCAGGTGGCTTGGCTATTTTCCACCAGCCTGATGAAACACCTACTACGTAACCCATTTTTAACACAACTTTTTTACATTTTTATTTTTTATTTATTTTCCATGCCCGTAGGAAGGGATTCACCATCCCTTAACTAAATATATTATTTTTTATTCTCCCATGCTCATTTTTCTTTTTATAAATTCTACTACAGGTTTATAGCGAAGGCCTCCCATAGCGCCTGACCAGTACTTGGTCATCCTGTCTTTGTAATCCCTTTCATACGGCCCTCTTTTGATAAATTGCATATTTAATCCAAAGAAGCCGGCAAAGTTTTTCAGGGGCTGCAGGTATCTTCTTTCTTTGTATTCAGGAATTTTGCCTTCTATTGCTTTCGGGCCTATGCCCATCAAAGAGTCTATATAACGATTCATATCCTCTTGTTTTGCCCTTAGCTCAAGCAGTTTAACAAAAAGTGCGTTAGCACTCATCAATACTGCACTTATCTCGAACACGCCATCTTCCATCTCTGCTCCTGTAGGTGACTTGATATTGGTCTTGGTCAGGGTTATATTGAAGAATGAATAATATAACTTGTGCTTTATCAGCCAGGACGGGGTACCGGATTTAGCGTTAAGCATATCAGTCTTCTGAGCCTCTACCCATTTATCTGTTACCCATGGATATTTGGCTATTAAGCCGTGTTCTTTGTTAAATATAAGGGTTTTCTTGGTCCATTCATCATAGACATTTATCTTGCCTTCATCAAGTTCCCTTGCCAGGCGCTCTGTTCCGCCTTTGAATATCTCAGGCAGGGTAAGCTCGCGCCATGCCCATAACACTGTCTTGGATACAGAGGTTGCACTTCCAAGAGGTGTAGCAAAGGATGTTTTAAAGCCTCTGATTTCATCTGGTCTTGCAAGGGCTTCTTCTATTAATTTATGCCTTGCTATGAAGGGCCTCAGCCACTCCCTGTATGCAGTTACGCTAGTTTCCCTGCTTTTCACAAGCTCTGTTATTCTCTGGTATCTTTCTTTTAGCTGGGGTTCAAAGAGCTTTTTCCATTGTTTATAAACCTTGTTTTTGGTAACCAGAACAACTGCTTCTGCTTTTGAGACATCCAGTTTATCTTTCAGCTTATCAGGGTCTGTGTCATCATCAGAGATCTTCAGGAAATCTGTTATAAGGGTTGGCCATCTGCTTACTATGCTTCTCATGGATATGCCTTCGCCTGAGTGCACATCAACCTGATCGATGAACATGGCTTTTATGCTGTGCTCGTCGCGCTTCTTGGGGTCTTCTGTGAATTGCTTGCTGTTGTTGTCATACTCAATTCCAAAATAGGCAAGGAATTCCCTGTATTTTCTTTCATCGTGCTTCAATAGTTCCATGTCTGCTATGGTTCTGGCAGCTGAATCAAGGCCTGACTTTATCTTGTTTTCCAATTCCTCTTTCTGCTTTTGCGTTAACTGATAATATGCCTGGTGCACCGGAGAGACCTCAATCCATTCATCTGCCCTGTGCACCTGGTATTCCCATTTCCTTAGCTGGAAACACAGGCTGTAATATAGTGATGATGAGCCGCCTGGCGGAGAAGTGAAGTTCAGTGAAATTGTCTGCTCTCTTGGAAAAGAGACTATAGAATGACCTGCAAGCGGTGAGTTTTGTTTGTATGACCAGGCTTCTAAGGTATCATCAAGAACAGTGCCTAGCATTCTGTTCCTGACGAATCTTGAGTCATCAAGAATGAAACCTGGTGCTATTTCAAACTTTGGCTTCTGGCGCATAACTCTAATGAATATTATGAGCATGACTGCTGCTACAGCTAACAAAAGCAAAACCGATACCATAATCTTTCTTTATTTTTCTTTGTATATTAAGTTTACCTTCTATGGCAGAAAAGAAAAAAAATCGTATCAGACATTATTGATGAGTTAACAGGAACCAAAGCATTTATTCAGAAAAGCAGGAAATAGATGCCGATGACGAGCATGAAAAGGCCCAGGAAGATGCCTGCTCTGGACATGTCTTCACGCTGGTATTCCATTATATCCGGGAAGCCTATTAGCATGAATAAACCAAGACCGGACATTACAATGCCAAAGAGCTTTCTTATTATAAGGCCCAGGGTCAGGGTATCTATCAAAAGCCACGAGCCTGCGATCAAACATCCAGCACCTAAGATAAGTATAAGCATGAGCTTTGGGTCAGAAACACCTTCTTCTATAGAGAGGAAGATAGACAAAAGGCCGAAAGCTATCAGGAAGGCTGAAACTATAATTTCCAATACCATGAGGCTCAATTATTACTTTTATATTAATAGATTTATATAGCCAGCCTGTATAAATATATTTAGTTTAACAAAGTTAAACTAAATATTTAGAATGCAGTGGCATTTTAACATATCCAAAACGCCTTAATTATTATTTTATAGGCGTTATACATATTTACATTGGGTGATATGGATGGTATGGGCAAGAACCAAATTAATGATATGGGATTACATATTCGAGCCTGTAAAGCAGATCCAGGTCAGCTATTCTGGCAAGCACCCGGAAAAACTTTATAAAAAAATAAATGAGCTTATCAGAACTGTTTTTAATGTGCCTGATGCATATGTGCAGGAAAAGGAATACAACTGGGAAAAAGAAAAGGACATTGAGAGATTTACAATTGACTGGGAGGTAAGCAAGATACTTGATCTGTACAGCTATCTTGCATACGAAGTCTCATTAAAGGGTTTTGTTGCTGGCGGAGAGGGCAGGGCTGTTATAAGAATAAAACCAAGGCTTATTACAGAATATCCGCAGGACACCGTATGGCAGCAGAACATAATATATGAGATGCTGAGAAGGTTCTGGCACAGGATGTTCTATCATCATAAAAGGATGGAATACTTAAACATGGGCAAGGAGATGTGTGTTAATTTTGAAGGCAGCATAAAGCATTACATGGAAATGATAAAGGAGGGTCATGATGGGTAATATTACAATTGTAGATGATCTCCTGGCACCGCAGGATTACATTACAGTAAATTATAAGGGAAAGAATCCGTTCATGGTATGCACAATGTTTCTCGGTATATTGAGAGACATCATGAAGATCAGCTCTATAGACCTCTACGAAAACGATGTGAGATGGGATATCACAGATGATCCCAGAGCATTTTATGGCGTATGGTTTGGCAAAAGGGATGAGGATAAATGGTCAACAAGCAGGATAAAAATAAGGGCCCAGGGTGCCCAGAGCAGCAAAGACAAGACAGGATGGATTACAATTATGATAAAGGGGTGGCTGGAAACCAACCATGAGTACACTAATTTTATCCAGAAGAGCTTCTGGTGGTTTTTCAATTACATGTTTTATTACAAGCAGAGGAGAAAGTATATAGAGTTCTCAAAGGATAATATATACCAGATAAGGGAAAAAATAACACAGATACTTGGCATTTCAAGGGAGGAGAAACTCTTATGAGTATATTCGGAAGCATAGTGAATAAAGTTCTCAGAAGATCTGACGACATTGGTGAGATAGGTGATATAAGAAGCCATGTTATTGGGGGTAATGAAAACCCTTATGCTGATGAGGTACCGCCAATGCTAACCAGAACTGATGTCCCTGAATTGCCTGAGGTTTCCAGATTTGGAAGAGAGCCTGTGGGCTTTGAACCAACTATGCCTGACAGGGATTTTTCTAGAGATACTATGCCTGAAAGAGACGTAAGCAGAGATTATGACATAGCTGACAAGCTTGACATGATAGAAGCCCAGCTTAGCGCAATAAGAAGCCAGACTGAAACGATTAACGAGCGGTTAAAGAACCTGGAAATGAGAATCGGAAGGAGATATTGAAACTTTATATTTCCCTGAACATATAATAATTGTTAATGTCGCGCGGGACTGGACCTCTTACAATTGGTTTGCTTTTCCTTATAGCGCTTACGTCTGCACTTTTCCTGAACCAGGATGTTGAAAAAACAACTGACCATATAACAGGCATGGCGACTTCTGGGTCATGTACTGATAATTCTGGTGGTGGTGCTTGTGATATTGTGGCGGTAACATGTACAACCTCAGGAGGAAGTCCTACCAGCTATTGTTTTAATCCTGCTGAAAGCTGGCCAAATTGGCTAGGTAGATATAGATGCAATGCTACTGGGAGTTGTGCATGGTCACCTTGCAACTGCAAGGATCTTGGAACGAATTATGAATGCAAGGCAGGTGATAATAAATGCAGCTTGATTAGTGGAGCTACGACAACAACAGTTCCATCTCTGAGATATACATGCCTAGGTGGAAACCAGAGGATAGGGGATGTTAACAATGATGGAAAGATCGACAGCAAAGATCTGGATATTCTTACTGCTGTGTGGAATAGTACTATTAGTATCGGCAGCCAAAACATCTGCTGCGGGGATACTGACAACGATGGAATAATTGGCATGTGGGATGTGCTGGATCTGAATAATTTCATCATGTACCAGCCCAATGGCTTTGTAAGAGGTTATTCATGCTCCCAGAAGGAAAACTGCAATGACGGTATTGATAATGATGATGATGGAAAGATAGATGCGAGTGATACAGATTGCATTGCAACTACAACGACAACAACTACAAGCACTACTACGACGACAGTACCGAATAATGCTCTTCCTGATCTTACAGTCGAAAGTATCTGGAATAAAGGAGGCACAATATTTTATTCTATAAGGAATATTGGAGGTGCTGTCACTGGCACAGTATATAATGGTTCTTGCTCAACACTATATGTAGATGGTGTTGCAACTAGGAGCAATTACTTATATCCTTTTGGAGCTGGTGAACTCAGAACTGGTAACTTTAGTAGCGCTAGTATTTATAACTGGGCTTGTTCTGGGACAAGCGACACGATTATGGTTCATGCTGACTGCGATAATAGCATAAGAGAGTCTAATGAGAATAATAATGATTTGACATTAACATGGCCTTGTCCGGGTGTTACGACAACTACGACAAGCACTACAACAGTGACAATACCGATAACGACAACAAGTACAACACCTACTACCACGACGACAGTGATAATACCAGTAACGACAACTACTACTACACTCCTTACAACTGCTTCAAAGCTGGTTCTCTACAATGCTGCGAACACTGTTGTATTAACGCAGGGGATGCCAACAAAAGTAGTTATAGCTGGTGTAGAATACGATGTTAACCTCATGGGTGTGGTGGACTCTGATACTGTAGTTATTACTGTAGGTATAGACACTAAAAGCATAGACAAGTTTCAGGTAAAGACCATAGGAGGTCTGCAGGTATATGTAAACGATGTTTTCTTCTACGGTGCAACAAGAACAGACAATCAGGCAAAGGTTTTATTAGGTGCAGAGGCATTGACCTTAGAAGATGGCAAGAAGGCGTATACAACTTCTGCTGGAGTAAACACTAATATAGATGGAACTTATGTTGATCTTTTCACTTCAGACGGTAAGCTGACAATGATAGAGATATATGTTGTTGGCTCCAAGTCAACTGCTGATGTACTAAAGGCAAGTCAAGCGTTCAATGACCCTATATTCCATACATTCAGCCTTGACTTTGCAGCAGTAACACCAGATCTTATGAGCAGTGATAGAGCATTGCTTGATATCAAGAGTTCCGGAGATAACATGCTTACTGCAACATTCACGGATTATAGGGGTTATACAAGGACAATTCCATGGGCACATGGTACAGGTAGCATTGATATGGAAGATGGTGCTGGCTATGACTATGTTGTTGCAGAAGGGCAGCCTGTATATGAATACCAGTATTTCATTGCAGATGCAGGACGTTATTCGCACCTGTTCCAGCTAACAAATCTTCAGAACGATGGTTCAACAACAGGCTATGCTGAGCTTACAGATGTTTTCAGTGGCGGAACTGTGTACACTATTCCTATGGGAACAGGAAAAAAAGCAACAAAGGTAATAGATGGTCAGACCTACTACATAGATGGTACTCAATCAAAATATTATGTAAGAATAACCTGGGGAAGTGGTGCATATTATGGAAGTGTTGGAACAGAGAACACAGTATGGCCAGTAATACTAGGTAAAAAGGGTGAGAAATATGCATTTGCAAAGAACCCTACGCCGGTTACTATTTTAAATGGCCAGTTGTTGATATTACCGACTGGTATCGTTACTGCAAACACATGGTTTTCAGGAGGAAAACAATATCTGGGCCTAACAGCATATCCTGGTTATTCAGCATCTGGTTGTAGTAGCCTTGATATGTCAAGTGCATCAAATTCATGTGCATTGAATTTAGGCAAGACATCAGTTGGTGGAGCTTATTACATAGTAACCTCCACAGGCAGCAACAGTACGATATCAATAAAGCCAGCAGGTTCTTCAATGACAGCTTACGCAGAAGATGCAATAGCACTTATAGAAGAGGCAGATTCGCTAGGCAATGCGTATAGTGTTTGGATACCGGCATCAAGCGAGATGTCAGGTACAGTTACCCAGATAATGGCAGGCGCACCAGATTTCACATACACTAATAGAGATTCAGCTGCTCTGGTTTCTGACACTTACAAGACACAATATGTTGACTTGTATGGTGTTTTTGCAGAGAGAAACACATACGGCCAAGATACTGTGAAGTTGTTGTATCCAGACACCCAAGCAACAATGGACTTCTTTGTTTTGGGTCCAGACGGTGCTGTGAATATTGGCGGATCCGTACCAGGAGGGATAAATATCACTGGTGAAGGAGCATCAGTGGCAACTACAAACACAAAAATATACTTGGATGATTATCTGAGAAAGGCTGGTGCGAGATCTATATTTACAAGTGCAGAACTTCCGAATGTCCTTAGATCAGGCACATTAGAAGATTCATCTTTGTCAACATTGTATAATTATGATAAATATATAGAATTATCAGATGACTTTACTGTGCAATTTGCACAATATCTCTCTCAGCCTGTAGGCTCAACTCAAGACCCGCAACTAATATTAAGGCATATTTCCGGATCCAATCCGAGTGCGGCAACCACATCAAACTATGTATACAAAGCAAAGGTCGTTTTCGATAAAGGTGTAGGGGGTGCGGGAATAATAGGCGAGTCGATAAGTCTGTTTGGGAAAGGGTATACAATTGCGGCTTCGACAAACTTTGGAATAACAACAAGCACTACAACAGTGACAATACCGATAACGACAACAAGTACAACACCTACTACCACGACGACAGTGATAATACCAGTAACGACAACCACACTTCCTGTATCAGGAAAATGCCCTAGAAGCTATTCAACATGCTACAGCCCTGATGGATCAGTAACTCTTGGATCAAGCATTACAGGCTGCTTGAATGCAACTGACTGGAAATATTATAAGGTAACTGGGTCTGCGAATAAGGATGTGACTATATGGCTAACGTATTCTGGAACTGGCTGCAATGTGAATGACCTTTATATTTATAACGTTACTACATGTGAGCTGGTATACTATATTGAGGGAAATACCAATCCAATAAAAACATGGTCAGGTTTTGCAGCAAAGGATATTGTAGTGGGAATTGATGGGGACAGCACTAACCAGAATTGCCAATGGAAACTGGTTGTTATTAGTGCAACATGCACTGATTCTGATGGTGGAAAGGAGTATTATGTGAAAGGGACTGCAACAGGCATATTTGGTGGTCAGAGGGGTTCATTTACTGATTCATGTTGTTCTAACAGTAATTGTGATTTGAATAGTGGAGAAGAAGTGCTAGAAACCTATTGTGAAGGGGAGTATATCAGAACAGAAACTTATACCTGTCCATATGGATGCAATGCTGGGGCATGTTTAAAAAGTTCAACTACGACAACCACAACAACATCTTCAACAACTACAACAAGGCCGACGACAACCACAACAACATCTTCAACAACTACAACAAGGCCGACGACAACCACAACAACATCTTCAACAACTACAACAAGGCCG
>CAIKBN010000020.1 GCA_903825675.1 uncultured archaeon | reverse complement strand
TGTAATCATTCTCAATATTTTGGATAATAAAATACCGCTACCAATAGCCATGGGTGCTGCAAACAATATTGAAAACCTAACAGCTATGGTGGTTGCCAAAAGCGGCCCTACGAACCATATTAATAGTAGTATTGCGGTATCAATGTGCTTATTTGTTCTATAAAATGAGTAGATAAGATATAAAATAGCGTATATCATAAGGAAGAAGGGTGATAACAAAACGGCAATTCCGCTTACTGCGCTTGTTCTCATGATAATATCTTGTATGCCTCCTGATTCTTGCATTTCTGCCACTGATACATAGACATTCGGGAAGTCTCTGCCTTCTTCGGTCTTGATGCTCTGAAATTCTATCGGACCTGCAAAGATATCTATTACTCTGCCAATTCCGTAGAAGGGTATGGAAAACAATAGAATAAGAATTGCCATTATTATTAAATACGAATATAATATATGCTTTGTGTTATGCCATGCTGTCTTTGCGCTTTTTATCATTGCTGAATCGATTATAAACTTTAAAAATATCATTCCTGTGATAAGCCAAACGACATACCAGTAGCCTACCCATATATGATTATATATTCCTAAGGCTATCCCTGTAAATATAGTATAAATTAATCCTTTTTTATCAATTTTTTTCTTTTCATTTATATGCTTGTATGTTTTCAGAAATAATGCCATTGTTATCAGGGCCACTAGAATTGATATGGCGTCGGTGTCCGGGTCTCCTCCCAGAGAGCGGGAAAATATTGATATATCGAATACAATGAAAAAGGCTGCGATAATTCCTGCTTTTTTGTCGTAAAGGGTTTTTCCTATAAAATACATAGGAACTGCTGCTAAGGCTGCTAACAACGCTGGGAAGTATATTAGGTATCTCCATAGTTCAAGCCCTTGAAAAAATATTCGAGTGAACATATAGCTATAGGCACCGAGATATTGATAGGGAAATAACTCTAATGTTCTATCCACGCCTTCTGGTGCCAATATAAGAGCATCGTGCAGGGTAAATGCTCCGTTATTGACAATATCGTTCATCTGCCTATAAAATACATATGAGTCTATATTGCGAAGGTATGGTAACGAATAGCCATCGACTCTAACATAAAAGCCTAAAAAAACTATTATTATGACTGCTATGGCTGTCCAGTATTTTTTCAGAATTAATGAAAAACTAATATTTTTTATACCTATTTTTCTTTCCTTAGTCTTTTCTGTTTTTTCTCTGGTAGTTGCTGCATTCCCTGCTTCTTCCATAAACAAAACCCTTGCTATTTATAATTTAGGTAAATTTTTAAAGGCGCGGTTGACATGAAAACAATCTCCTATTGTTTAAAAAACTTAAAAAGAATTGATTACTGATTGATTATATGGTATATATTGGGAAAAGGTTTATTCTCATAGGAATAGGTTTGGCTATACTTTTTGCTATCATATGGTCTGCAAAGCCTGCTGTTCTGTTTGGTTATTTGATAAAAAGTGACCTTAGATATATTTTGTTAGCATTTACTATCTCGAGTGCTCTGGTTGTTTTCAGGGTCATGAAATGGAAGGTATTGCTAAAGCGTGTTGGTTTTTTAGAGATATTTCCTGTGCAGTTATTCGGCATGGCCATAAGCAATTTGACGCCTGGCAAGATTGGTGAGCCCGCCAAGATTCTGTTGCTTAAGGCGAGGAGCGGAATAGCTGTTTCAAGATCGCTTCCGACTATAATATGGGAGCGTGTTGCTGATGTTGTTATACTGATTATTTTATCTTTTGCTGCTATTCAGCTAATAAGCACTGGGTCTAAGGTTTTTATGCTGAGTTTTCTGAGTGTTGCTGCTTTTGCTTTTATGATTGTTTTAATGTTGGTTATTTTATATAGCAAGAGATTTGGCATGCGGGCTATATCTTTTTTTAGAAGCTTTCCTGTGCTTAAAAAAATAGATAAGAATTTTATGGAAACCTTTTACAAGTTTAGGATAGAAAAGAAAAGGCTTCTTGCCTGTTTCTTGTTGACTGGTGTTCCGTGGGTTATGGAGGGTGTTATAATGTATTTTTGTTTTTTGGCCATTGGTGTTGAGACGTCTCCTTTTATTTTATCTAGTATAATAGCCTTGTCTGTATTGATAGGGGTTATGAGTTCATTGCCTGGTGGCATAGGCTCAACAGATAATAACCAATCAGGTTTGTATAATTTATTTCAACCTACTTTTAAAATGGGTCTGAATTATCCAAGTCAGAATCATGTTGTTTCTATTGAAGAGGAGATGAGAATAGATTTGGTTTGTCAGTCAGTCTACAGTTCAAATGATTATTGTGATTTCATTTTAAATGTGAATAATATAGATAATCCTTTGAATATAAAAGCAGGTGATGTGTTATTATGTCCCGACATAGGAGCTTTTGAAGATTTCAAGGTGCAATACTCACAACAAGTTAAAGCTCAAAATCAATTACTTAATGTTAATAAATCCACTAAGGTTGATA
>CAIKBN010000019.1 GCA_903825675.1 uncultured archaeon | reverse complement strand
TTCAGCGTAAACACAACTGTGAACAACACCCAGGCCAATTGTGCCAATGCAACTGTAATAGTACCTCAGGGATCAACCACATTAACAATCTATGCTAACGACACAGTAGGCAATGAGAATAATACAGTAACTGTTAGCTTCACAATAACTACAACAACTTCAACAACAACTACAACCCTGCATAACGGAGGTGGCGGAGCAACTATCACACCACATAAATTTATGCAAAAATGGAAAGAAATGCTAAAAGGTGTTGTGCACAAAATAATGATGTTTGATAAAGAAATAGGCTTCAAGCAAATAATTATCGAGGTTCGCAATAATGCCAACAACATCACTATAACAATAACAAAGCTTGCTGGTCAGCCAGCTACTGTAGTCCACAATATCACAGGCAAGGTTTATCAATACATGGAAATAGACCATGACAACTTAAACAACAGCAACCTAAAATCAGCAAAACTCAGGTTCAATGTCACAAAAATATGGATAAATGGCAACAACTTCACCAAGGAGCACATCTATTTGAACAGGTATTCAAACAATGTGTGGGAAAAGCTGACAACAAGATTGGTAAGCGAAAGTTCAAATGAAGTAGAATACGAAGCAGACACGCCAGGCTTTTCCACCTTTGCAATAACAGGAGAGGCAGTTGAAACAACAACCACGACCATCCCGATAATTCCAATGCCTGAAGTAACAACAACTACAACAACCACAGTTCCAGTAGCACCGCCAGAAACACCGTCTGTGCCTGCTGAGTATTACAGCCTCTATATGCTGATATTATTCTTAGTAATCATAGCAGTCTTAGGCTGGCTATATTTCCATGGCAACAAGAAACTTCCATTGTTCAAACACAAGCCGATTCATGAATAACCTGCTTTTAAAACTTTAATTCTAAAGGAAACAATATATCTACCCAGAGGCAAGCTATGCTTAAATTATTCAACACAGCCAAAAGAAAAAAAGAAGAATTCGTGCCATTAAGCAGGAATGTAGGCATGTACTTCTGCGGCCCGACTGTCTACGACTATGCGCATATCGGCAATTTCCGAGCTTATATATTCGCAGACATCCTCAGGCGGTATTTGGAATACAGGGGCTTTTCCGTGAAGTTAGTAATGAACCTGACTGACGTTGATGATAAAACAATAAAAAGAAGCAGAGAAGCAGGCATGCCACTGAGGGAATTCACTGAAAAATATACAGACGCTTTCTTCGAAGACATTGATACGCTTAGAATAAAGCATGCTACTATATATCCAAAAGCAACAGAAAACATAGATGAAATAATAGCTTTAATCAAAATACTGATAAAGAAATGGCTTGCATATAAAGGCGAAGACAACTCAGTCTACTTTGATATCTCCAAATTCAAGGATTATGGCAGGCTCGCTAATATAAAAATAAAGGAAGCCAAATCGCGAATAAAGCATGATGAATATGAAAAAGAAGAAGCCCGCGACTTTGCCCTCTGGAAAGCATGGAGTGCGGAAGATGGCAACGTCTTCTGGAATGCAAATTTTGACGGCATTGTGATTAAAGGCAGGCCTGGCTGGCACATAGAATGCTCTGCCATGAGCACCAAATATCTTGGTGATAATTTTGATATACACGGCGGAGGCGTTGATCTCATCTTTCCGCACCATGAAAACGAAATTGCGCAAAGCGAAGGCGCTGGTAGTAAGCTTGCTCGCTATTGGGTCCATTGCGAGCACCTGAAAGTAGATGGCAAAAAGATGAGCAAGTCCCTTGGCAATTACTATACCCTGCGCGACCTTATCAAGAAAGGCTATGACCCAATAGCTATCAGATATCTGCTGTTATCTTCACACTACAGAAGCCAGCTTAACTTTACCTTCAAAGAACTGGATAGCGCAAAAAAAACAGTCGAGAGCATAAACTTCCTCGTGTCAAAGATAAAAAACCTTGTTAACAAGGTAGATGCGCCTAACAACGAGGAGATATCCCTGCTCGTAGACGAGACCAGGGAGCGCTTTGAGCAATACATGGACGACGACCTCAATGTGCCTGAGGCACTTGCCACTGTATTTGACTTAATCAAAATCGTCAACCGTGAGATAGATAAAAACCTTGTAGACAAAGCCTCGTTAAAAAAAACCTATGCTTTCCTGATGAGCATCAACAAAATATTCGACATAATAACAGAAGAAGAAACCGCCTTAACAGCAGAAGAGCAAAAACTCATTAATGAAAGAGAGGCAGCTCGCAAGAAAAAGGACTTCAATCAGGCAGATGCCATACGAAACGAACTAAAGAAGCGCGGCATTCTCCTCGAAGACACGCCTCATGGCATAAGCTGGCGAAGGATACGATAATTCTTAAAATATAAAACCTAAAATTTCCATGTAACTCCCAGATAATAAAAAAAATTCATTCATCTTTCTCAGTCTTTATGCGTATCTGCCTTCCAGTGCAATACTCTGTAGCTGAGCAGATTTTATCTGAAATATGTCTTACCAGTTTATTATCTTGTATTTCCGATGGATATGAAAAGATGAATCTGAAATGTTTTCCGCTGCGGTTTTCTTCTGCTAAAAGATATACTTCGCTGCCTTTTATCTTCCATTCATCCGCTAAAAGTAAATGATACTCGGGATAAGGCTCTCTCGGAATATTTAAAGCAGTAGCACTGTTAAATTCATCTAATCTGCTTTTTGGTATATAATTGGTGTTCACTATATGATACATCATACCACCAGTTCAATATATCAACAATTTATTTAAGCATATAAATCCAGTTCACAATAATTTACCTATGGAACGCGGAAGCAAGCCTGAATACCAGTTAAAAATAGCCAAAGAGCGGATAAACATACTCTTCGACGAGGCAAAAAAAACAGCCAAAGAAGACCCTGAGCTGGCAAGGCGTTACGTGAAGCTAGCCAAGAGGATAGGCATGCGTTATAATATAAGGCTCAGCAGGCTCAGGCGGAAGTTCTGCAGGCATTGCTATTCATATTTCCTTCCAGGCGTGAACTGCCAGCAACGACTAAAGAATAAGAAAATAACCATTAAATGCTTTAGCTGCAACAAAACAATTCAATATCCCTATAAATAATATATATATTTAATAAGGGAATGAGAGTAGAGGGAGAGAACCCTTAGCTTTTCATAAAAAACAAAATAATATATCTAATAAGGGAAATGAGGATAGAAGGAGACAAACCACAGGTTTCTGCTCCTCTACGATATCCTTATAAATAATTATAAACAGTTAAGATGAAGATAATATTTACTAAAGGGAAGGTTATGACCTCCCTTTTGGGTCAAGACGAAACAAAACGACGCAAAAGCAAACAGAAGCACAAACAAATTGACACAAACACAAAAGGACGCACGAAGTGCGTCAGGCAGTTTTTGTGTCAGTGTGATCGCTTCAGACAATTTTGCGTCAATTCAGTTCGGGAAAAGGATTGATATGGTATCAATAAGAGATGCTGATGCAACGCTGCTGGTGAAAAAAACAGCAGAGCAGCTTAAAGGCAAGATAGGCATGCCAGCATGGGCTAATTACGTAAAAACAGGTGTTGGCAAGGAAAGGCCGCCTGAAGATCCTGACTGGTGGTACATAAGAGTAGCATCTGTGCTGCGAAGAATCTACCTTGATGGCCCTGTAGGCGTATCGCGGTTAAGGAGCTATTACGGCAGCAAGCACAGGAGAGGTCACAAGCCAACGCACTTTGCCAAAGGCAGCGGAAATATAATACGGAAAAGCCTGCAGGAACTGGAAAAAATAGGGCTCATTGCCAAGACAGAAAAACCAAGAGGAAGGATAATAACGCCAGAAGGCCAGAAATTTCTTAACACTATAGCCAAAGGGATTAAATAAAAATGTCTGAGGAAGATGAGATTAAAAAAAAGATGATGGAAAAAAAGCTGTTTGAGATGCAGTCTTCTGCGTTGCAGGAGCATGCCCAGATGCAGCAATTGCAGGAATCAGTAAAAAAAATTACAGCACAGATATTGGACCATAAGGCACGGGAAAGGCTTGCCAACCTGAAGACAGTCAAGCCAGATCTTGCGTTTCAGATTGAAGTGTACTTATCCCAGCTGTACCAGATGGGGCAGCTAAAAAGCAAGATCACAGAGCAGCAGCTCATAATGATACTTAAAAAAATAAACGAGCAAAAAGATTTCAGGATTAAAAGAGCACACAAATAATATATTTACAGGATGAGGATAGAAGGAGAAACCTTGGTGTCTCCTCTAAAGGGAAGATAATAGAAAAAGAAGAAAACAAACTGACGCAAAACCGAATTGACGCACAAAGTGCGTCTGTGTGTTTGCGTCTTTGCGGCGATTGTTTATGAGCGGAAAAAAAGAAACCGGAAAAAAGGTAAAGCTTATTGCTATCAGGAAGCAGAATGCTCCAAGATGGGCAGATATCAAAAAATTTTCGCTGAAGCGCGCAAGAACAAGAAGAATACGCGTGCATATAAAGCACTGGAGAAGAGGCAGAAACAAAATATAAGCGGTGAATTAGATGGTAGAAACACAAAAAGTAAATGAAGCGCCAGCCAAAATTAAGGAAGAGCATAAAAAAACCGAAGAAAATAAAGAGACAACAACTCATGCTGTTGCTTTACCTAAAGAAACAAAGCCAGCTGCTCATCCAGGCGAAAAAATATTCAATATCTCACTGAGAAAAGCCTTCAGAAAAAGCACTAAAAATAAGCGCGCACCCTATGCCATCACGCTTGTGCAGGCTTTTCTTAAGAGGCATCTTAAATGCAGTGAAGTAAAGCTTGGCGAAAAATTAAACCAAAAGATCTGGGAATGCGGCAATAATATACCCAGAAAGATAAGGGTAACAACCTTTAGAGATGGTGACATAATAAAAGCAGAGCTCATGGGCTTTGAGTACCAGGATTTCAAGGCCATGCCAAAGAAAGAGAAAAAAGGCATGAAAGACAAGCTTCTTGACAGATTAGGACCAAAAGCAGCCCAAAAGCAAAAAGAAGAAGAACTGATAAAAGGCGAAAAAACACCAGAAAAACGAGAGAAAATGGAAAAGCACGAGATAACTGAAGAGTAAGCGGATTCTATAATTCTATTTAAATCTCTTGCCAATCAAAATAATTTAATATATCTAATAAAGGGAAGATAATAGAAAAACCAAAACTAAACTAACGCAAAACCGAATTGACGCACAAAGTGCGTCTGTGTGTTTGCGTTGTATCGGAGAGGTCTTGTCTAATGAAACTCAGAGGTAACGTCACTATCGGAGCCATGCATGGAAAAGAACTCCTAAAAAAATATTATTTAAGATTGATCAATATTCTGGGATATGAGCCTTTCAAAGGAACGTTGGACATAAAGCTGGAAAAGTCGATTGATATAAAGCATTATGCAAAAAATAACCTAGAACATATACTGCTTGACGGCTCGGTAAAAGTATACGCCTATCTAGCGCCTGTAATAGTTTCTGCCAAAGGCCAGGATGTTGAATGCTGTGCAATAAGGCAGCCAGATTCAGTTTATGAAGACGATTTACTGGAAATAGTTTATAAAGAAAATTTGAGGGAAAAGCTTTCGCTGCAGAACGGCGACGAAGTTGAGATAACCTTTTTCGAGCAAAGGCAGAAGAAGAACATACCAGGCCTTGGCCTTGTCAGAAAAATATACGGCGTTGACCGCCAGTTGATGAAATCCTAGGAGCTTATGCTATGCACATATTAAGGACAAATTT
>CAIKBN010000018.1 GCA_903825675.1 uncultured archaeon | reverse complement strand
TATTTTTTCTTTGTTGTTTACAGTCTGGTCGGATTCTTTGGCTCTGGTTGCAATATCCTTTGTATATACCTCGCACATATCATGAATTAAGGCCAACTTTATGCATTTTTCGGTGTCTAGTTTAAGTTTTTCAGCATAAAGCATGGATAAAACAGCTAGACGAAATGAGTGATCAGCAACGCTTTCCGGATTATTAACTGAATACAGTTCCCAACCTGTTCTTGTGATATCTTTTAATTTTCCGATCTCTGAAACAAAATTCAATAATCTCATGTTATCACATTAAAGCGCTGGGAGTGAGATTCGAACTCACGCTCCCTTACGGGAACAGGTTTAGCAAACCTGCGCCTTGGACCACTCGGCCTTTGGGTTTTGCAGCAAATGCAAAAATCCCAGCTTTTTTTCCCAGCAATATCTAATTAAACTTCTTTCCTTTTAAAAGATAAACTTATAGCTGTTTTAATAGAATGTTTTAAGAAGCGGAAAGCGACAGTTTTAAATGTTTTGATAGCTATAAAGCTTAAAGGAGGTTTTAACATGTCAGTAAGTGTTGAGAGTTTTTCGAATATGACGAAAAAGGATGTTTTCACCAATAAGGGTGTGTACTGCGGCAAGATAGCTGACATCGGGCTGGATTTTGAGAAATTCCGTGTCAAGTCTCTTGTTATAGATGCTGTAAAGGGTTCATTCCTTGCTTCATTAGTCGGTGACAAGAAGGGAATTGTTGTGCCTTTTGCCATGGTCCAGTCTGTTGGTGATGTAGTCATAATAAAGCACATATCGCCTACGGCAATGGAGACAGAAGCAACAGACGAAGAGGCAGCATAACCTTTGTTTTTAGGTATTTGTTTCTTGTTTTAGTAAGACTTTTAAATTATAAGCTATAAATAATAAGTGTAATTATGTTTGTATTCAGGGTTGACGGAAGGGGTGGCCAGGGAACAGAAACTGCTACCAAGATAATCAGCAGGGCAGGGTTTTTAGCTGGCTTAAAAACACAGGACTTTTTCTTAGCTGGGTTTGAGAGAAGATGTTCGCATGTCACTGGCATGGTAAAGATGGATAAATATCCTATCCTATCTAGGCAGGAAGAACCTGCGGATTTCCTTTTGGTAATGGATATGAATCTTGAAATAAATGATTTAATAAAAAGCGTAAAGGATGGCGGTGTTGCCTTGTTCAACACAGCTGAAAGGGTGAATATGAACTATCTTAAAAAGCATAAAATAAAGGGTTACCATGTTGATGCAACTAATATCGCCTTAGCTACTATAAACAAGGATATACCGAATACTGTAATGGTTGGTGCTTTAGCCAAGATATTCGGAATGATCTCACTAAAGAACATGAAAAAGGGGACAGAAATAGAGCTTGGTTTGGATGAGGCAAACAAGAAGGCTATTGATGAGGGCTATAGAGGTGTTAAAAGATAATGGCTGCTTGGAAAAATGAAAAAGAGATAACTTATGATAAACGCATGGCTCCTGTGGCTTTGCAGGAGGCGCAAGCTTTTAAATGTAGGCTATTCAGGCCGAAAATTGATATAAAGATGTGCAAGAAATGCATGATCTGCGTTGTTGCTTGTCCTGATAACTGCATAGAGGTATCAGAGTCTGGCAAGCCTGCTATAATCTATAGCAACTGTAAAGGCTGCCTAATATGCCTTAGGGAATGCCCTTATGGTGCAATAAGCGAGGAACGAGAACAATGATAAGTAAACTTTGTTTACTTAATTTTCAAAACAGGGATTTATGAGGTATTTTGAAAATGAAGTCTGATCTGTTAAGCGGTTTAGGGGCAGCTGCCTTGGGCGCTAAGCTGTCTAAAGCAGCAGTAGTGCCGAATTTTCCTATGCCTAGGGTATATGGAATAGCTGATAACCTACGCGATTGCTGTGATGTATTTGATGTTGATTCCCAGAGCTCTGCCATTACAGCTGCTATGGCTGCTGTTGCATGCGAGAAGCGGTCATTTCTGGCAGTAGATGAGGTTCAGGCTTTACAGGATTTTTGCAATGCAGCTTTCATGCGCTTGCCTCTTGTTGCTGTAGGCACGACAATTGCACTGCGCGACAACGGATGGCTTATGTTCATGCCAGAATCTAACCAGGAGATTCTGGATACTGTTATTCAGGCTTATAGAATATGCGAAGATAGTAGTGTGTTGCTTCCTGGTTTTGTTTATCTGGATTTCCCTGAGTTAAGAGAGCATGTGTTTTTACCAAAGGAGCAGCAGATAAAGGGGTTTTTGCCTAAGCTTCGGTTGCAAAATAAAATAGCTATCAAAAAGCCTATGGCTATTGGCACTCCTGATGGCATAGCAATAAAGACGCAGCAACAAAAGGCAATGGATAATGCGCTAAAGATAATACCGAAGGTGAATGAGGGCTGGAATAAGAGATTCAAGCGTTCATATGGCTTGGTTGAGGGCTACTGCTTAGAGGATGCTGATAATGCCATAGTTATTGCTGGTTCTGACGCATTAACAGCCAAGGTTGCTGTAAACCATCTCAGGGAGCAAGGCGAAAAAGTAGGTTTGTTACGGCTAAGGGTTATCAGGCCTTTGCCAGTAGAAGAGATAAGGAATTCCCTCAAAAACATAAAGCGCCTGGCTGTTGTTGACAAGGCGGTTTCTATTGGATCATCTGGCATTCTGTATAAAGATATAAGGGAAGGCTATGATGGCTTCTGCTCTAATTTTATAGCAGGCAGATTAAACGAAAAGGACTTTGTTAATATATTCAAACAGATAAAGATCGCGGAAAAGCCAGAACGGTTTTGGTTCTTATGAGATGCATTATATTTGTTATCGCATCTCAATTCGAAACGGTGTTTTGAAAATGAGTCCTGTGACAAGAAAGGGCCGCGAATTCTATTCAGGACAGTATGATAATGTTATTAAATTACATGAAAAGGGCTTGACTGTAAGCGAGATTGCATCGCAGCTGGGAATATCCTATTCCTGCGTATATCACTGGGTTAAGGGTCTGAGAAAACCGTCTAGCGGAAAGCTCAATGACTTTGAAGAAGTTATAACTAAGGATGGCCCTATTTCTGTTATGGATATTAAAGAGCGTTTTCCAAAGCATAATGAGCTTTTTTTAACTGCCAGCAGGCGTGGCTTGCCAATAAAGCGATATAGGTTGGGCAGGAAACTTGGTGATTATGCCACGTGGTATTTCATAGAAGGGCAAGAGAATGAATTAAAGGAAAGTATTAAAGAACTTTTAGACAAATATAAGGAATTAAAAGAGAAGCTTATAGGTTTAATAAGTGGGGAAATAAATGGAAGAGGATGAGGTAAGCTACGAGGTAACTGCTGTTGAAGAGGAAATAAAGGTAATCCCTTTGATCAGCGAGGTTGCTGGAAAAAAGGTTGTTCTTAAAGGAACAGTTGCATGCCCTGGATGCGGGTCGCAACTGGGTTTAAAGATTGCCTTGCAGCTTATAGATAACTGCATTCTTGTAACATCATCTGGCTGCATGAGACTGGTAATGAAGGCTTTATCAGTGCCGTGTTTTCATGGTGGCTTGAATGCCATAGCTGCAGCAGCTGGCATATCAAAATCAACTGAAAATACGGTTTTATGCTTTATTGGTGATGGGGCTCTTTTTGCTAATCTTGGGGCGTTGCAGGCAGCTGCTGAAAGAAACGACAATATGATATGCATATGCTACAATAATCAGGGCTATTGCAATCTGAATAAGCCATTCCAAAGCATAAAGGAATTTGCAAGGTTTATAAAAGCTCCTTATGTTGCTACTGCGTCAGTTTCTCATCTAGAGGATTATATCAGCAAAATAAAAAAGGCTTCATCCATGACTGGTTTTAGGTTCATTGATTTATTGTCTCCTTGCCCTGTTACAATGAAGATTGATTCATCAAACACCATGGTGGTTGGAAAACTTGCTGTAGAAACAGGGATATGGCCATTGTATGAGATAGTTGAGGGCAGATTGATTGTCACAGAGATTTTGAGAAAGTTTGAGCCAATAGAAAGATACTTAGAGATGCTGAAAACCACAATAAGCGATGAGGAGAAACTCGCACTGCAGGACCGCATAAAGAGAAGATGGAAGGATCTGAACAACGGGTGCGTGTAAAAAATTACTATTGCTATATAATCTCTTTACGTTGGCTTAAACTTATGGACAGAGTATTATAGCTAGAGAGGATTAGGCAGTGATACCGGAGAACACGAATAAGGAATCCCTATACAATATCCATAATTTTCGAATATGACATTAGAAACAGAGTATCTAATTCCGATACACTCGCAGGTATAACTATTAGGAACATTTTCAACACTATAATAACCACATTCTTTTGGAAATAGAT
>CAIKBN010000017.1 GCA_903825675.1 uncultured archaeon | reverse complement strand
GACGCACAATGGTGCGTCTTTTCGGTTCTGCATCGTCAGTCTGTTCGTCCATGGTTGCATAGGGCATCTCATATGTTATATCTTAATATAGCTCCTATTCCGCCGAGTTCTTTGAACTGAAAGCCTTCGCGGGTATCGGAAGAGACAATTTCGATAGTCGTTCCGTAGTTCTTTACCTCTTCTTCGAGTTCTTCGATAAAATCAGTTTTGCCTGTTATAGCGTCGATCTCCTCGCTGACTATGAGCATTTCAACAGAACCTGCTTTTAGGGCGTTCATAACTTCGTTTAATCCATAGGTAACAAGGCCATGGGGTTTTGGCAGCTCATCGAAGAATCTTTGCAGGATTTTTTTCTCTTTTGTCACATCAGCTTCTTTTAGCAGATCTTCAGAACGTGCAATTGTCTCATGTAATCCAGGCTCACCGGTATATCCGGTATCAACAGTGCCTATGATTTTATTCTTGACGTCAGTATGAATAAAAGCTTCCTTAAAAAACATGTCTTTGATAGGTCCGGGACCACTTAGGATGATGCCGTTTACTTTATATTCTTCAAAAACCTTGTTTACTGCCTCAGCTACCTTTTTCATGAAGTCGTTTAAAAGGCCTTCACGGACTCTACTGAAACGTGCAGCACTCTGGCCGCCGGCACGGGCTTTGCCAGGAACTATAGACTCAAAATGTGCTTTTGATTCTATTTTCTTGCCTATTAACAACGCGACATCTGCCTCGCTCTTGTCAAGGCAGATTATGCCATAAACATCTTTTTCTTTTATCATATCGAGCAATGGATCCAATACAAAGCGCTGGTCGCACCAATACAGCTTTACTGTTACAGGCTCAGGTGGTTCAATTGCCCAGAGCTCGATATCTATTCGATCTGTCTCTGAAATATTGCCGCAGAAAATAGCCAAGCCGTGATCAGGGTTCTTTTTATAAAGTTGTATGTGCCTCATTATCCTTTCCAGTGCAGTTGTGACATTTTTCCTTACAGGCTTGCTTTTTATGTTGTCAGCAGTGCCTTGTTCCTGCCTTAGCTGGTTGGTGACCTCGTTAAGGCTGTAGCCTGCTGGAACATAGACGCTCACCAGCTCAGTGTGTCTGCCCTTGATTTTGCTGAGCATCTTAATCAGTTTCTTTAGTTTATATTTGCCTTTTTCTTCTGGCATAAGCATCACCTAAATAATTATATCAAGGCATATACCTGAGGCTGTTTTTGTCTTGTCAGCCTTGCCTATTTTTATTTTTTCTGCCTTTGTTGTTTCTTTTATATCATCGAGAACCGGCTCTATCTCTTTGCAATCTATTATAACCGCACTCAAAGGAGCATTCATTGCGAGGCTGTTATCGGTTTTGAACTTCCTTATTACTGTTATTATTTCCTTTGCTAGTTCGCCTATTTTTTCTGCCTTTTCATCTATCAGCTTCTCGTCAGGCTCAGGGTAGGATGCAAGATGAATGCTTTTCTCCTTTTCGAATTTCCTGAAATTGTTCTGGTATATCTCCTCTGTTATAAAAGGTGTGAATACAGCAAGCAATTTTAGCGAATCGTATAGTATTTTATATAAGGTATAAAGAGCTGCTTTATCTTTGCTTTTATAGGT
>CAIKBN010000016.1 GCA_903825675.1 uncultured archaeon | reverse complement strand
CCCTTCGGACATATCAATAGGCGCTGGCCCGGATTTTGCGTATCTCGGTGGCAAGGCAAAGGCATGGAAATTTGTTAAGTATACTAGGAGCAAGATAAATGAAAAAATAAAAGAACTGGGCTTCAAGTTTCCGTTGGATATAAAGCTGAGCAGAATTTTTGCAGGCAACATTAATTATACGCTTGCCAAGTACTCAAAGAAAGGTGCAATATGCTGCCAAGTCGAATTCAACCTGCGTGGACGTACAAGCAGCAAACTTGGCATGCCCAAGCGTAAGTTCCAGATAGCTAGCCAACTGCTTCCGCAGTGCATGAAGGAGTTTTACGGGAAATAGTGATATAGATTCTCTGACAACTGCGACTTTTGAGGCAATAGACGCAGGGGATTTTGATTATGAACTGTACGGTACTTACAGAAATATCTGGAAAAAGATCAAAAGGGAGAAGAGAAGACGAGCAAATTAAACCACTTTGGCGTTCATGTCATCTCTTAATCGATTTACAATATATTTCCAGGCATCCTCATCAGCTTTCCAATAATTAGGATATTGATGATAATCACCGCTTATTAAATTATGGTGGTCATCAAGACATCTTATCACATTACTATCTGCTTCTTTTACTATCGCACCACTTCTCAAATATGTTATGTTAGAATTATACAGAATTCTAGGTCTTCTCATTGCGTACTCAGAAACCTCGATATGAGAAGCTTTGTTAATGGTATCTACCTGAGTTTCGGGATTATTGCCCTCCATATAACAAATATCTATAGGCCCGTCTCCTTTTCCATGCAGTATTACATAATTATCATGTTCGAACCATTTCTCCCCACAGGCAAGAGCGAACAGACCACTTTTAGATGCCCATGTTTCTGTGTCACCTTTTTTAGAATAAGTTAATTTTTCAAATTTGCTTCTTGGCAAACGAGACATTATAATGTCATACAGTTTTTCTTTTTCTATAGCTACCATGTCTATCACTTGAAAGAGTTTTATATAAAAGCCTCAGCTGCTTCTTTGGCAATATCTAAAACCATGTCAGAGACGAGCTCTGGATCCTGCTCCATGTAGAATCTGCTGCATTCGTACTGTAAGGCAAGGCCTAGTTTACCTTGTTCAACTAAATAAGGCATTCCTAGATCTTTGCCTACTTTTTTTCCTGGAAATACATGATTTGGGATTATTCTTTGTTCGCTCTTTTTCAGTACCCTGTTCACGGCATCCATATAATTGAGTATGGAATGATCTACTAAATCTATATCATAGTCTTTTAGCCTTTTTGATACGCCTTCAACATTAAATATGTCTCTCTTAGAAACGAACTCCTTAGGATCTAGCGTTCCTCTGGCAAAGAATATTTCCTTTAGTTTTTTTTCTGTTGCTTCGTAGACTCTTTCAATATATTCTTTTAGGTATCTATCTATTCTTTCTTTGTGCCTTTTGCTAAGATCTTCGGATATTTTCCGAATAAGTTCTAATTGTCTTTCATCCATTAACCCGTAGGTTCCCAGATCTATTATTGCTGGATATGACTTGAACTGGTCGTTTGATGTGTGTATAGAATGCACTTCTCTTTTGCTAGGCTTTCTTTTCTCATTTACACCGCATATAGCAGTGGTGCCTGCTGTCCATCTGTCTATTTCATCAGCTGGATCTGGCACGATGGTATCAGGTTTTCTTGTTATATTTCCGGCATGGGGGGCAGCATAAACTATCATTGGCTCTTCTCCAAATTGATAAGAAAGGAATTTATTGTAAAGCTCTTTTTTGATCGCGTATTCTTCTTCGCTCTGCGCGGCAAATGCAATACTCTTAAGATACTGATTAGCTGCTTTAACATCTTTTTCTAAAAGCTTTTTTTGAAAATCCAATGCCTCCTGCAGCTTTGGTGCTCTTCTGTTGAAGTTTAAGCCATAAACTTTGGCATTATGATCCTCATCGTCAGGAAACCTTGAGCATGCTGCCAGAATAATCCTTACACCATTTTTGTCAAAAACATCAAAATTAGGGCTTTGGTATATTGGAGTAACTAATCTGAGGAACATAGGAGTAACATCTATGTATGCCCCGCCTTCCTTGCCTTGGGTCTCGAGAACATAAGGGGTTGGCATGCTTTTTCCTTATCGAAAAAGAATTAAAATGAGATGCATTACATGTTTTGTCGCATCTCAATTCAAAACAAGGTTTTGAAAATGCATAATTAAGTGAAACTAAGACCCTGTCTAATCGGGATTTAAACTTTTCTACTATATGCTAATCGGTGATTAAATGGTTAAGCTGGATGTCAGAAATTATGATGCTATATCAGCTGAAGTTGACAAAGAACCTGTTCAAATGTTTATTGGAAAATCCCGTACTGATAAGAAGTATCATCTTCTAGGAAGTAGACCAGCTGAGGTATCGTATGCTTTTACCGAATTTGAGTGCACCTCGGGTAATCTTGGTATAGTGAAGTTGCCAAAAGGCAAGACACTTATAGAAGAACTGAAAGAAGGCGATGTTATTCGGGTAACTGATGAAAACGGTAAACCTGGACCAATGAATGGGGCTATATATAAAGGAATCAGGTAACTAAAAAATGCATTCTAAAGAGGCACTTTGTAAACCGGTCCCCAGCTGTGCTTGCCGAAGCCGACAACCTGGCTGCCGAAGCCTCTGCACAGGCTTTCAGCTGGCTTGCTGATCTCTCTGACCTCGCCTTTCTTGCCTTCGTCGAAAACTCCTGTTATGATGGCATAGGCATGCGTTGCTCCTCTTTCCCTTAAACGCCGCATAGCAGCCTTGAACAGCTGCTTTGCATAACCCTTGCCTCTATAGTGCTGGTGGATAAGCAGACCGCAGATTTCCCATTCATCTGGAAGTTTCTGGATATCGCCTTGAAATGAGCGGAAGGATGTGCCTTTTTTGTAGGATATTATTCCTATTATTCTGCCATCGCGCTTGATAACAATGAACTCGCCTGTTCTGATTATATTGTCTATTTGTTCTAATGAGTTCAGGCTATATATCCATGTCTCCTTTTGCTGCATATTTTTCTTGTCATGCAGGTCAATGGCTGCTTCGTAGAGCTCTGCAGAATTTCTGAAGTTGTAGACAATTTCTTCTGCCATTCTACCACTTATTTATTTCAATATATCTGTTAATTTAGGCTTCATAAAAGAATAAATACCAGATTATGAATAAGATGCATAGAAATAATCCACACTGACGCACTTCGTGCGTCTTTTTGGTCTGTTTCGATTTGTTTAGGTGGTTGAAGTGCGGGCATTTTACAAAGAAGGGTTTATGCTTTTCAAATCTGACAAGCCAGGGCCTGTATTCATAGCGCCGCATTCAACGGTTTCGCTTCTTTCTATATCCAGGGGCGATGTAATGAGCGAGCTTGTGACATCAAGGCTGGTTAAAAGCATAGGCGGCATTGGCATTGTTTCTACTGTTCCTAGAAAAGGCGGTTATGGAATAGATTACTTCAGGGAAGCAGCATCAATGGAAGAAGCAGTTTCAATGTTCAATGCCTTTGAAAGCAACGACTACGACGCAATGCAGGAGTTTGAGAAGAAATACAGCTTTTTTGCCAGGGATGGCGAGGAATACTTAGAAAAGATGAATGCATACAACCAGTTCTGGACGACGATCGAAACATTAGCACCGAAAAAGCCGTTTTTTGTAATAATCCACACACAGGCAGCGAGGATGAAGAATTTTCCTTCACTTCTGGACGTGGCTACGCTTTCTGGCAGATGGATAGACGAAAGGGTTGCAAAAGAGGCTGTAGATAAGGTCTGTATAAGCAACCAAAAACTGATCAACTCACTAAAAGATGAATTAAAAAAATATTCAACCTACTGGGCAGCCATACACCTGAAGAGCAGCATTTTATACAGGTTCAAGAAATTTGATATTACTTGCCTAAGAGGCTCTATTAAGACTGAGCTTATCAATGATATCAAGCGTGCTTCCAGATTGCTTGGCAAGGATTACGAAACAATGATGAAAGACCTGATTTGGGAAAAATATCTTGAGATTATCCAGGAATGCATAGACAACTGTGATTTTGCTGTAACCTACCAGAATACCTTTGACGGCAGGTCAGGTGAGAAGCGAATAGGCAGATTGCTAGATAAGTGCGGGGGTTCAGCTATCTCACTTGAGACTTCTGCCTTCCTGAATGAGATATATCCTAAGATATCTGTTAAATTAGTTGAGGATATAATAAATTATATTGTAAGAAAGGAGAAACTGAAGGGTTTCGAGAGATTTGTTAAATGTGATGCCAATGGTTAGCAAAATTACGAGCAGCCTCTTATATGCAATGATCTTTTACATCTTTATTCTTATATACGGGTTTTTAGGTTTCATAATGCCTGTTGTTCAGTTTGGCCTATTTTTTAATTACATCGAACTTGCGCTGCCTGTTACAATGATAATACTGCTGCCGCTTATCCTGTTTTTATTGTATTTTTTTAATAATAGCCAGCTAATCGATAGGCATGAATTTGCAATGCGGCTGATCATTATTATATCTGTTGTAATATCTGCTGTAGTTGTTTTTCTTTCTGCGTTTGATATTTCGTAGCAAAGCTGTTTGTAGTTTTTGATTATATTTTTTCTTTTTATTCATCAGAATTCAGTTCTCTGTCAAATTGATCAAAAACAGAAGATAATTCTTGTTCAGATATTCCTGGTTTAAATTTTTGTATCAGCCCAGAAAAATAGAATGGGATTTTGTTTTCGCCGGAGTCGAGACAAAAATCTGGTGGTGTATCATAAATTTCATCGGCACCAGCTACTTCAATAAGCTTATTAGGAAGGAAAATTCCAAGTCTATATTTAATACCCTTTTTTCCTAATTTAGGGAGAAAAATTTTGCTATACTCTTCCGATGCTTGTATAACACCCTGTTCTTGTTCTTTAAAATAAGCTACAATTTCGTTGATATCTACATTTAATTTATATCGCTGCCTTTGAATGCCTATATTTGCCATAATGCTTGCAACGATTGGATCATCAATTTCAGGTGTTTCTAATTGTGGTACAAGTCTAAATTGTTCTAAAGCTTCTTCGTAGCTTAGGCTATTTGGAACTCTTAAAGAGAAGAATTGTCCAAATTGTCCATGTTCGCCTTTATTACCAATATGAAATCTAATTAACCCGTCTTTAGCGGTGTATTCTGTAACATTAGTTCTTGGTATTTGACCAATCTTTTGTAGCTCCATAAAATTTATACCTCTGAAATTCATGTATCTCTATACAAATTTGAAAAAGTTTTTAAGCTTATATTTCGGCTGTAATAGTTCGTCTCAAGAGCCAAGTGATTTCCTTCTGTTACTCAGATACTTTAAAAGGTTTTTCCTCAAATAATAGTCATGACATGCATTGTAAAATTTGTGCATGTCTTTCAAACACCTATTTATCCATTTATGATATAGGTGTGCATATCATCGGTGTTTAAAATGATTAGCGAACAGGAATGTATTTTCTGCAAGATTGTACGGGGCGAAATACCGTCAAAAAAGATTTATGAAGACCATGATGTCATAGCTTTTTTAGACATAAATCCTGCTAATCCTGGGCACTGCCTGGTTGTGCCTAAAAAACACAGCGAGACTATTTCTGATACTGATGATGAGGTGCTTGAGAAGGCGATAGTTGTGACGAAAAAGCTTGCTACAGTTGTAAAGGAGAAGCTGAACGCAGATGGTGTAAATATAGTACAGAACAATGGCAGGCATGCTGGCCAGCTGGTAAGCCATATACATTTTCACATAATTCCCAGGTTTCCTGACGACAAGGTGTTGATAACATATCAGAGGGTCCAGATGGACGAAAATGCATTAAATGAAATGCAGAAAAAGCTGACAGAAGAGGGTAAAAAGGAGAGTAGAAGCGACTGGGATATGAGGTTTTAATTTTATTCTCTGCATAATCATAAAAATTAAAACGTGATAAAATGAGGTCAACGACGATAATGACGATCTCTTTTCAAAAAACCAAGAAGGTTAAGAGAGGTTTTTTAAAATGAATCCGGAAATAGCTAAACTGCACAAAGGCGGAAAGATATCAGTAAGGAGCAACTATCCTGTGAGGGACATGCATATTCTAAGCAAGATTTATACCCCTGGTGTTGCAGAGGTATGCAATGAAATAGCAAAGAACAAGAAGCTGGTTTATGATTATACCATCAAGAATAATACAGTTGCCATAGTTACAGACGGCTCAGCTGTGCTTGGACTGGGTGATATAGGCCCAGAGGCTGCAATGCCTGTTATGGAGGGCAAGGCAATTCTGTTCAAGGAGTTCGGAGGAATAAATGCCTTTCCTATATGCCTTAAAACAAAAGACGTGAATGAGATAGTAGAGATTGTAAAGAATATCTCAACTGGTTTTGGCGGTATAAACCTGGAGGATATATCAGCACCAAGGTGCTTTGAGATAGAAGAAAGATTGAAAAAAGAACTGGACATACCTGTGTTTCATGATGACCAGCATGGTGCTGCTACAGTTGTGCTTGCTGGCTTGATAAATGCCCTTAAGGTTGTTAACAAGAATTTTGAGGATATAAAAATAGTAGTAAGCGGTGCAGGTGCTGCAGGCATTGCAACAGCAAAACTGCTTCTGAGAATGCAACCTAAAGACATACTTTTGGTTGACAGTACTGGTGTAATCTATGAAGGAAGAAAAGAAGGCATGAATCCTGCAAAGGAGGAAATAGCGAGAATGACGAATAGAAGTAAGGCGAGGGGTAATCTTGCTGATGCTGTAAAACTAACTGACGTATTTATAGGGCTTTCAGCACCTGATATTCTAAAGCCTGGAATGGTAAAAACAATGAATAGGGATCCGATAATATTTGCTTTGGCCAACCCTGTACCAGAGATAATGCCTGATGTTGCGATAGGCGCAGGTGCGAAGGTGGTTGCAACTGGCAGGAGTGATTTTCCAAACCAGATAAACAATGCACTTGTATTCCCAGGCTTATTCAAGGGTGCATTAGAGGCAAGGACGCAGATAACAGATGATATGAAGATAGGGATTGCCAAGGCGCTTGCAAACATAATAAAAACTCCGACAGCAGATAATATTATACCGAATGTCTTCAACAGGAATGTTGTGCCTGCTGTGTCAGGTATTGTAATAAAAATGGCAAGGTGCAGTTAATCCACGAACTTTGCACAAAACGTCGGCAAGAAAAATTTTAATAACACGCCAGGACATAGTATTATCATGGAACTTCTGTTAATAGGACTGGCAGCTATAACATTTATATCAACACTAATAGGCGGATTGATAGCTGTTAGATACAGAAATGTTCTACACTATTTTTTCGCTTTTGCTTCTGGAAGCTTATTGGCAGTGACCTTCTTTGACATTTTACCAGAAAGCATTAATATTTCCTTGAGTGCAAACCTGCCAATGAGATATATCTTTATCACTGTGGTTGGGTTTTTCTTTCTCTACAGCCTAGTAGAACGTTATTTTCTTACGCATCATTATCATGCTGGACAGGATAAGCATGGACATATCATGGGACCTGTAGGCGCTGGCGGCTTAGTCATACACAGCTTTTTTGATGGCATATCCATAGGCATAGCCTACCAGGTAAGTGCTGCAATCGGTCTTATTGTTGCATTGGCTGTTATTTTTCATGATTTTAACGACGGAATCAACACTGTTACAATCATGCTCAAGAATAAACAGCACATCAAAAAGGCTAAACTGTTTCTTGTTGCAGATGCCATAGCTCCGATAATAGGTGTCATGATTGCATCATCTTTCTTAATAGGAGATGTCATACTGGCATTTATCCTTGCAGCATTTGCAGGAGAATTTATTTATCTTGGAACAACAAACCTCTTGCCAGAAACTTACAAGCACACGCCCTGGAAAATGGCTCTTGCCATGCTCTTCGGCATTCTTTTGATTTTTGTACTTACGTCTATAATATAGATATTTGTGCAAAGCTGCCACGATGGATTACTTTAGCCTTCTTTTACTTTGCAGGTATTTCTGGACAGCGAGTGTAAACCATGCAGCAGAAGTCAGAATAGTTGAAAATATGCTGAGCCAGAGACCTAGTGTGGCATAAACTAAAGCAAATACAGCAAGAACTGTTCCAGTAGGCAGACTTGTCATCAATGCAGGCTTGTCCTTGCTTTTAATGCTTGGTATAAGCGCTATAAAGAAAATCCAAGCGCCAACTGATAAAACAATATCCTGCCAAACCATGATTTTACCCTTCTTCAACCCGCGGGGCGAGAACAAAGCCAAGCTGCATTTTGTCAGGCACTTCAAAGTTTATGCGCATAGGGTAATCTGTTGCAAGGTCGATAACTGCATGCGAAACAAACTTCCTTGCCTTCAGTATTTTCTTTAGGTAGTCTATTGAATATCGCGATCTTACAGGCTCGTTTACCTTAATAACCTTCAGATCGTCTGTTCCTGATGGCAGCTCTAATTGCGTGGATGAGGAATCGCTTTCTGCCTTCATTACAAGCTGATTGTTAATCATGGATAAGACTATTGAGTCGGTTATAAGCTCGGCGTCTTCAATACCGCTGTTAAATATTTCTGCGTTTACGTGGAAGGTTGCAGAGAATTCTAATTTATCAAGCGGCGGCAATTCCTCTTTGGATATGTCTATCAGCGGCAGTACAAACCGCCTTTTTGAGTCGCCGCTGATTACGAGTTCTAGTTTGTTTTCAAGCAGCTTGATGCTTAAACTATCGTTAGTCCCTGCTCTGCGCAGTATTTGTAACAAACTAAGCAGGTTTATCCCTATCTTAGTCTCTTTATCATAATTATAAGTTTTGAAGGAATTTTTTGAAAGTATAAAATTAACAACAGCTACAACTGCCCGGTCAGAAGCTATCATCTCTATGCCGTTTTCTGTTATGCGCAATTCCGTCTCGTCTATAAGATCTGCTATGGTTGCTATGCTGTCCCTCAGCAAAGATACGTCAGTTATTTCAGCTTCGAACATAATCATAACTCCCTATTATTCACTGCTATTAATACTCTTTAATCTTTTTATACAAATCGTTCTTATCTAGGTTAGATTTATAGGAAAAAAAGTTGATTTAGTTTCTATCTATTTCCTGTAATAAGTCAATGCCTCACGAAGCTGAGCATTATTTTCATCTAATGAAAAAAACCATAAAGTACTGTAAGGGCTACAACCACTTCTCAATACTCCATATACTGCTCCAATAT
>CAIKBN010000015.1 GCA_903825675.1 uncultured archaeon | reverse complement strand
AAGAAGCCTGGCTATTTCCGACTGATTTAATTTGTAATTTTCCGTAAGCTCATTTGCAACCGCGGAGCGCAGACCAGGAAGAACATCTTTGACAATAATCTCACAGTAGGGTTTCATTAGACAATCACCGCAAAGACGCAAACACACAGACGCAAACACACTAACGCACTTTGTGCGTCCTTGTGTTTCTGCGTCAATTCGGTTTTGCGTCGGTTTGTTTTCCTCCGCTATTAAAATATATTAAATGAAAATCCTATCATTCATTTGAATGCTAACTTTAAAAGAATAATGCTGCTATACACAGCATATTTTCTAAGCTTATATACTAGGAAGAAAAAATATTATTTTCATATGATGCGTTAAATTATTTATCGCATCTATTTCAAAAACAGATATTTATGAGGTGTTTTGAAGATGTCAATCAAGATTGACTTTCCAAAACTACAATATACGAAGTATATTAGGTGTTTTAAACATGAAAAGTAAACCCCATTAATTAATCTCAAAAACCAGAGGTTTTTAAGATGAAGCATAAGATAAAGCACTTCAGATTGAAGAGAGAGCTAGGACTGCTAGAACTAACGCTGTATGGCATTGGGGCGATTCTTGGCGCAGGCATATATGTGCTGATAGGTCCTGGTGCAGGAATTGCTGGTTATGGTTTATGGTTATCCTTTATTATTGCTGCTATAATTGCTTCGTTCACAGGGCTGAGCTTTGCCGAGCTTTCTTCTATATATCCTAAAGAGGCATCAACTTATGTTTATACTGAGAGAGCATTTCATCACAGGGTTCTATCCTTTATAGTAAGCTGGGTTCTGATTGTTTCCGGCATAATAAGCGCTGCTACTGTTTCGCTTGGGTTTGCCGGGTATTTTGCTTCATTGTTTGGCGGAGAACCTATTATTATAGCTGCTGCGCTGATTATTGCTTTGTCTGTTTTAAATTATGTTGGAATAAAGATATCCGCAAGATTCAATTGTGTTGCCACTGTTATAGAGATTTCAGGCCTGCTTCTTGTTATCCTAATAGGCGCTTTATTTCTTTTATCAGTTGGAGGTTCAAATATAAGTAATTTTTTTACAATGCCATCTGCAGGAATAGCTGGCGTATTTACGGCCGCTGCGTTAATATTCTTTGCTTACCTCGGGTTTGAGGATATTGTAATCATGTCAGAGGAGACAAAAAACGCGAAAAAGATTGTACCAAAGGCACTACTGCTAGCACTTACAATATCAACTATACTTTACATACTTGTTGCATTTTCTTCGCTTTCTGTGCTAACTCCAGAAGAGCTGTCAAGTTCTGATGCACCTTTAACACATGTTGTAGATAAGGCTGTACCTCGTGCATCGTTCCTAATGTCTTTCATAGCATTATTTGCGACAGCAAATACAGTTTTGATACTTCTGATAGTTATGTCAAGAATGTTCTGCGGCATTTCACGGGAGCATTCGTTTCCAAGGATATTTGCAAGGATAGGGAACAAGAGTACGCCGTATATCTCTGTATTTCTAATAATGTTCCTAGCATTGGGTTCGTTGCTGATAGGCGGAATAGAAACAGTTGCAATGCTGACCAATGTAGGGGTTTTTGTTTCATTTATATTCGTAAACCTTTCCCTAATATTTCTGAGATACAAAAAGCCTAATATAAAGAGACAGTTCAAAGTACCTATTAATATAGGAAGGTTTCCTGTGTTGGCTTTCCTAGGTGTTGTATCTTCTTTGGGCATGCTGTTTTATATCGGATACATTGATTTTCAGCTACTTCTATTCGAGACAGCTGTTATACTTCTTGGAATAGCTGTTTTCAAGGTTTTTAATAGGTAGCATGAGATGCCAAATGCAACTATGGACGAACAGACTGACGATGCAAAGCATCGTCAATTTATTTTCCATGGTATCTATGTGCATCTTT
>CAIKBN010000014.1 GCA_903825675.1 uncultured archaeon | reverse complement strand
CCTAGCATAACCTCTTCCGTTTTTTCCAAAATAAGAACCTGGCATGAAAGCTACATGCGCCTTTTTAAGCAGGATATCTATAACAAAAGCTTCATCATCGTATCCTTTGGGTATTTTCATCCATAGATAAGGTGTTGCTTTGGGTAATTCTGTTTTTAAACCCAGTTCATTCAAACCCCTGACGAAAAGGCCCCTTCTTGCTTTTAGTTCATTCATGTATTCTTGTGTTTCCGCTTTAGCATTCGGGTTTCTAAGTGCAACAACAGCTGCTTTTTGTTTAGCCCATTGCACTCCTTGTTCTCGTTTACCGTATTGTTTTAACCATCTATTTATATTGTCTTCATTGCTGACTATCCATCCAAGACCTATTCCAACAAAATTATTATGTTTTGAAAGAGAGACAACCTCATAGCCGTGGTCCATCATGCCATTTATTTGGGTTATAGACACTGGTTTTGTATTTTCATCGAATATAAAGTGTTTGTATGCTTTGTCAAAAATGCCTCCTGTATCATGCTCCTTCATTCTAGCAAGAAGTTCTATATAGTAATTCTCGTCTGCTACACTGCCTGTTGGGTTGTTTGGATCGCAAAAATAAAATGCAACATCTCTGGGTAAAAACCAGAATTCAGGTAGCCATCCTCTTTTTTTGGATGTTTTGACAAGTTTTTTTCTGTGGTGTGATAAAACAACGCCGCCTTCGTATGCAGGGTATACAGGATCTGGAATTAACATCGTTCCTTTGTCGAACAAATTAGCAATATCCATAAGGGCTGTTTTGGTCCAGTTGGTAACTGCGATATTCCCTGGTTTTAATTCTACTCGATGTCTTTCTTTATAATCTTCTATTATTGCGTCTACCAATTCAGGGATTCCTCTATCCGGATATTTATCGATGGGGTAATCGTGTGTTGATCCATCCTGGCGCATATATTGTGCCATAGCCTCTTTGACAACTACCGGGGCTTCCCTGTCCGGGGAGCCAATGGTCGCCTTTATTACAGGTATGCCATCTTTTGCTTCTACTTCATTAGCTGTTCTACCTACTACCGGGAATGGGTATGGCTTCAGTTTATCTAAGAGGGGCGAAAATCTCATATTGCAATCACTCATAATACAGCTAAAAGCTTAGTTTAACTTATCTAAAATCCTTAAAAAATTGTATGATAGAAAATAATAAATTACGAATCAATTACATGGGAATTACGCACTTGGTGCTTGATCATCTCCGCTTTCCCATATAAAGTATATCTTGAGATCCTTTAATCAATTTGTCAAGTTTTGCAATCCAGTTTTCGTCTGGAGATTCTCCTTGTTTATGATCATATCCTTCTGGTGTTCTTTCTACGAACATAATTCTTTGTCTTGTTTCAGCCTCTGCCCTTGATTCAGGCAACTTCTCAGAGTTCATTACAATTCGTTGCTCTTTTTCTGTTGGCTGGAATTTATGATCTTGGGCATAATGTTTCCACATGCCACAGATTAACAGTAAATATTCATTTTTGCCATCATAAACTGCAATTAAATGATCGGTATTGGTTCCTTTTTTACATCCTTCTACGCGGCAGAATCCGTATCCCATTTTATTCACCTGAAGTATCAGAAGTATTACGCGCAGACTGGTGTTGGTATCTGGTTGTTAAGCCAGTCAGTAAAATTGCCTGTATATATAGATAAATTTCTAGATATGCTTTTGTTTTCATTTGCATAAATATTCTTCCACTCTTCTGGACATGTAGCACAATTTTCCCATGCAACGAAGTCTACTGGTTGATTACCATTCGTCAAATTGATATAGTCGCCATCATTATTTAGCATTATATCCAATCCATCTACATTAGGATAGCATGCGTATAATTCGAAAAAGCCTGTTCTGTTCCTTGCTATTGTTGTATAATTATATCCAAATATAACAATATTTTTTGGAAATATCCAGTTACCATCATTGCTCCAGAGGCTGTAATTATCCAGTGCAATATTATCTGGAGTTGGGTTGTATAATTCTACCCATTCTCTTTTATATTCATCTCCTATTGCATCATAGTATACTTCTGATATCAGCAGATGATCTATAACTTGGGTTGTAGTAGTTGTCGAAGATGTTGCTGTCGTTGTTGTGCTTGTTTCTGTTGTTGTAGTTGTCGACGAACTTATGATAGATGAGGTAGTTGTTGTAGGCATTGTTGTGGTGGTTGGCGTAGTAGTTGTCGTTGACGAGGTTGTAGTGGTTGTGGTATTTGTAGTTAATGGATATGAATATTTAGATATGATATTGCCTTTGCTGTCTTTCAGGGTTGCATTGTCACCTTGATTGTTCCATACTGACGCGCTGCGATTCCAATAAAGGTCTGTTTGATTATTGCTACCGCTTTCTGTATGTATTGTTACTGTGGAATTTGAATATAATATGAAATTCAAAAATGTATAAATATGATTAGCTAGATCTTCCAAGGTCCAGCCAGTGAGGTTAGCTGCATTGCCGTTGTTTTTTATTTCAACCCATTCAGGATCTTCATAGTGTATATAGATAATTGATATGTTAATTATGCAGTCTTCATTACAGTTGAATTCATTGTCCTCACAGACTCCATTACCACAACATGGTATTATTGCTTTGTATGCGCACTCATAATTGGTTGCTGCTGAGCACTTGTCTTCTGTGCATGAATTATTATCGCTGCATGTTGCAGGGCAGTGCTTTATCTGTACTGTTGTAGTAGTTGTGCTGACTATGGTTGTTGTAGTTATTGCTGAATTTATATTGTTCATGGTGGTTGTGTTGGATGCATTATAACCTTCTGGACTGACAACATAGCCTGTTTGCGTGCAGCCAGAAATTAAAATAACAAGTATAATTATTGAGATAATCAGAAAGTCTGATTTCATAGATTAGAGATGCTGTGAAGCTTTTTAAGATTGTTCGGATTTTTCTGCAGAATTTAATCTTAAAAAGGTTTCTTCTGGATTTATTCAGATAAGGGTTGTGAAAATAATAGGGTTTTTACCTCCGCCTTAGCATCATCGGCATTTAGTTTTTATCACCATGAGATATCTTTTCATTTTTGTCACCCCGCAACCGCATGAATTTAGTTATTTTGTTTTTGCTGTAATAACCATTGTTTTATATAATATATCTCAATTACGAACAAAGGAGTCGGACTTATGGTTCGTAAGATTTAAAAGCAGTCTAAAGATAGATTTACTGTGGTCATATGAATATTATAATCCCTGTATGGTTTTATGGCTTTGATTCTGTCATGTACCTGATTAGTGCAATGATAGGATTCTTGCTGAGTTTTTATTTTTATAAGATATATTCTCTGAGCTCAGAAAAAACTCATTTGTATCTATATCTTGGTTTTTTGCTTCTTTCAACCGGCCTTCTAAGTTTATCAGTCGCTGATATGTACAGTTATCTGAATTTTATAAATTGCCATAATGCTTGTACTTTGGGTTTGCTGGATAATGTATTTGATTTAGAAGATTTTGCATACTTTGTTTATTTCGGACTTTCTTTATTTGCCTATGGCCTGTTTATACTGGCGTATATACCTCAGGGTTTAAAATTATCAAAAAATTTTGTCTTATTGTCTATGGTTTTCCTGTTTTTAATTGCCAGTATATTGTTAATAAGAGCAGGTAATGTTCTTTGGTATTCATACCATGAATATTTCCATATTACTGCATTACTTATGATGGTTTTTATTACCTTCAGAACTATTGTTAATTATAGCGAAAATAAAGGGTTGAATTCGTTCCTGGTAGTTGTCTCATTCAGTTTTATTTCCCTGTTCCATTTGCTGCATCTGTTTTCTTTTATTAGCGGCTGGATGTACGTATTTGCTCATATCTCAATGTTAATAGGTTTCGGTTCCCTTTTGTTTATGGTTCTAAGGGTGAAAAAATGATCTCCCGCAGATCAAAAACTCAGATATATATAGACATATTGCGTTCTGTTCAAAGAGCAAACGGCAAACTTAAGAAAACACATATAGTCTACAAAGCAAATTTGACGCACTCGAGATTAGAAGACTATCTTGATTTCTTGTTATCGAATGAGTTCCTTAAAGAAGAGAGGAGCGGCAATCAGATATTTTATACAATTACAGAAAGGGGTATGTCGTTCCTAGGCAAAGTCAATAAATTAAGGGAGATTTCAGAAGCTTTTGGCCTTCCGTTATGAATTCAAAAACTTAATTTAAATAATTTTAACTGTTTCTTAATTTATGTTCATTGTCGGAAAGCCTGCACTGGTTATTGGCAAAGCGCTGGTTATAGCTGACCTTCATATAGGCATTACTAGAGCGCTGTACGAATCAGGCATATCAATGCCGAGTCAGGTAAGAAAGATAGCTGATAAGATACATGAATTAAAGAAGATCACGAAAGCAAAGGAGCTTGTTATTGCAGGTGATGTCAAGCATAAGGTGCCTGGCATATCATGGCAGGAGATACACGAAGTGCCTGAGTTCTTGGCTGCGCTTCGCTTTAAAAAAATAACAATTGTCAAGGGCAATCATGACGGCCAGATTGAGCAATTAATACCTGATGAATTAAAAGCAAGGGTAAAGGTAAGGAAAGCTGTTGCGCTTGGGGATTACTGCGTAACACATGGCCACAGAAAAACAAATACAAATAAGAATATCATAATTGCGCACAATCATCCGCATGTAAGATTTAGAGACAAAATGGGCGCGACTTATACAGAGCCTGTTTGGATCAAAGGAGAACTGCCTGATAAAAAAGAAATTATAATAATACCGGCGTTTAACGAACTTTGCGGTGCAACTATCGTTAACCGCGACAAGCTATTAGGGCCGATTGCAAAGAAGATAAGGAAGGCACATGCATATCTACTTGACGGAACGGATTTGGGATTGATCGAGGATTTGAAATTAAAGGAATAGGTTTTTAATTCTTCATGCTAATGATTAGTTATGTCATATATATCTGAGCTTTGTGGAAAGTTCATACCTGGGGTTGATGTGTTTAACGCTGATTATGGACTAGTTATTATAGACAGAAAACAGATAACTAAATATTCTTTAAGGACTGGTAACTCTTCATTGCCTTGGAGACTTGCTACAGGACGATTCTATACTCCTGAGGAATGGCAACAGAGACGCAGAGAAATTCTTGCCAAAAAATTGCCAGGTCTTCCTGAGACTATTCCTGAAAAGTTTGTATATTCGATAAAAAGATTTTTGGGGCAGTATTAAAGCTATAGCTTTAAAGGTTTTCCTTAGCCTTAACTAATCGTGGTTCTTATGGTTTTCGAACTTTTTTCCGAGAGGATGCAGAAGCTCATCAAGGATAAGGGGTTTATAGAGCCAACGCTTCCGCAGAAGATGGGCATACCTGATATAATAAGCGGCAAGAATGTGCTCATTATTGCGCCGACTGGGACTGGAAAGACGGAAGCAACGTGCCTGCCGCTTTTTGACAAGGTTAGCAAGGAAAGCGGCAAGCCTATTTCGATACTTTACATAAATCCACTGAGAAGCCTTTCGCGAGATTTGCTGGACAGGCTCTGCTGGTGGGCTGATAAGCTCGATTTAGAGATAGCTGTAAGGCACGGTGATGTTGGTGCAAGAGAGCGCGCTGCTCAGAGGGAGATGCCTCCGCATATACTTATAACAACTCCTGAGACATTAGGTGCTATATTACCTGGAAAGATTATGCGTCAGCACCTGAGCAATGTAAAATACGTAATAGTTGATGAGATACATGAGCTTGTTGAGAGCAAGCGGGGCGCGCAACTGTCGTTACTGCTTGAACGGTTGCGAGAAGTAGCAGGCAATTTCCAACGCATTGGCTTGTCTGCAACTGTCGGGTCGCCAGAGGAGGTTGCAAGATTTCTTGGTGAAAATGTAAAGATAATACATGCAGAGACAGAAAAGGAATATAAAATAAAGGTTGAGACACCTAGCCAAACAAGGCGCGACAAGGATATATCTGATGAGCTGCTTATTGGAATAGAGACAACAGCAAGGCTTAGAAGACTTTATGATCTGATCCAGAGCCATAAGAGCGTGCTTGCTTTCACGAATACAAGGGAGACTGCTGAGATTCTTTCTTCCCGCTTACGCGCTCTAGACAAGGAATTAAAGCAGGCTGTTCATCATGGCTCTCTTTCAAAAGAGAGAAGAATAAAGGGGTGAGCAGGACTTCAAGCAACAGCTGCTTAAATCATTAATTGCAACAAGCAGCTTGGAACTAGGAATAGATATTGGCTCTATTGATCTTGTTATACAATATTTGTCGCCCAGGCGGGTTGCAAGGCTTGTGCAAAGGGTTGGAAGAAGCGGACATAAGGTAGGTGGTGTGAGCAGTGGTGTTATTTTATCAGGTGAGGAAGACCTATTTGAATCAACTATTATAGCAGACATGGCAATGAAAAGAGAACTTGAGGAGGTAAAGATACATGAAGCTGCGATGGATGTGCTTAGCTCGCAGATTGTAGGACTCTCGCTAGATGAATATGACATAACTGATGAGAAGATATACGGGATAATAAAGAGGGCATATCCTTATAGAGGTATTGAAAAAAAGGATTTTATCAGTTTACTGAAATTCTTAGAGTCTTTGAGGCTTTTGTGGCTGAATGAAACGCCTGATGGTTATACTGTAAGAAGAAGGAAAAAGGTATGGCAGTATTACTTTGAGAATTTATCAACTATACCAGATACAAATCAATACAGAGTTATTTCTATTATAGAGAATGAGCCGATTGGAATGCTAGACGAGGCGTTTATTGCAGAGCATGGCCAGCCTGGGAACACGTTTGTATTCTCTGGCAGGGCGTGGAAGATAATACAGGTTGATGGCACTAAGGTTACTGTAGAACCTGTAGAAGATATAGAATCAGCAGTACCTGCATGGGAAGGCGAGCTTATTCCTGTGCCTTACAGGGTTGCGCAGGCGGTTGGGATGCTGAGAAGGCTTATATCTGGTGCCAAGGACGCGGAAAAGGCATTGACGGAAAAATATCAGATAGATGCCAATTCTGCAGGCGGTATGATTGACATTATAAAAAAGCAGAAAGCAAAGCATACTGTACCTGATGATGAAACTGTTCTTATAGAAACGTACAAGGACTTTGTAATAATTCATTTATGCTGTGGATCTCTTGTTAATGCTACCATAGGCAGGTATCTTGGCGCTGTGCTGACAACAGAGACAGGTGTTTCTGTCAACATAAAAACAGACCCGTATAGGATAATGCTGCAGACAACTGCGACTGCAGAGCGCGTTAAAAGCATATTGTCAAAGGCCAAGGATTTGAAGGAAGTGCTTACTACAGAGGTTGAGAGGTCTTCGATGTTTAAATGGCGGTTTCTGCATGTTGCAAGGAGATTTGGGATAATAACAAGGCAGGCAAGGTATGAAAAAATAAGTATTAATAAAATAATTGCTGATTATGCTGACTCGCCAGTGTATAAGGAAACGCTAAGGGAGATATTCCTGGAGAAGATGGATGCAGAGAATGCAGAAAGTGTTCTTAATAAAATAAGCAAGGGCGGAATAGAGATAAAGCTAGAAACAGGCCTTAGCTTTCTTGGTGAAAGCGGTTTAGTACATCAATTCGCAGAGGTCATGAAGCCGCGCATGCCGGAAAAGGAGATATTCCTTGCTTTCAAGAGAAGATTACTAAAGACCAGGATGCGGCTGCTATGCGTGAACTGTGGTGATTATAATTTAGTAAGAACAGTGGGCGATGTAGATGAGCAGCCAGAGTGCCCGAAGTGCACTTCAAGATTAATTGCTATCATAGGAAGGCATAAGATAAATGCAGTAAAAATTGTGAATAAAAAGCTGAAGAAGAAAGAGCTAACCAAGGATGAATTAGCTGAGTTTCAGACTATAATGAGATCGGCAGATTTAATTATTGTTTACGGTAAAAAAGCAGCTATTGCGTTAGCTGGGCATGGCGTGGGACCGCAGACAGCTGCTTTAATATTGTCAAAGCTTCAGCCTACCAGGGAGAAATTCTTTGCTGATATTCTAGAAGCTGAAAAACAGTTTGCAAGGACGAAGCCGTACTGGAAGTGAGTACTAATCAACATCTAATTAGCTTGAATTCCATAAGCGTCCAGCAATTCTGGTTTGTTTGTTACTTCTTTTTGATAATTCTCATTTGCCAGGCGCTGTTTTTCCAAAAGACCTCTGTAGGCAGGCGGTGCGTCAACACCTAAAACCTTTTCTGCTGCAGTAATGACATTTTCAATAGTAGAATCTGAGTTTATGTTCAGACTCGCAACGAGTTCAGGGTCTACACCATCACCATTAATTCCCTCTGCAATTCTGAGCATGTCTGTTGCATAATCCATAAAGGATGTCTTGTAATCAAAACCGAGCGGAATCTGCTGGCCTCCCAGCAATGTTAACACCTGTGAGATATAATCAATGTCTCCTTTTGCAAGATAGTTGTTTGTACCTGCGAATTGTATTACCTCACCCTTCTCACCTGTGAGGGATTTATTATCATATGTTCTCTGTAGAACCCCTTTGAGCTCTTCTCTGCCATAATTATCTATACTATAAAATTCATACTCTGACTGGTTGCTCCATGTAGGATGATTAACAACAATTTTTGCCTTCGGTTTCCAGTTGTCTGGGTCGTTTATTTTTCCCATTGCAATAAGAACAGTATCTAAGGCTGTTCCTGCTTTATTGCCTCTGTCAGGCGCGCCTTGATGACCATACATACTATTGCATGACATAAAACCACCTGCAAATGGCTTGTTGTGCGATCCGAAATAGTCTGCTGCTATAACATATTGCACTGTTCCGTCATACAACTCAGCCTGTGCTGGTGCCATCTCAACACCTGCCCAGTCAAAGACCTTGTCGCTGTCACGTGTACTGATAAGCATATGATAATCTTGTGGCTTGAAATCAGTATTTTCAAGGTACTTCTCAAGGCTTTCAAAAAGGTCACGAGAAGCTGATGCTTTGTCCTGATTAAACATCCATGAATAGTCTTTTCCATCTTTTGGTATAGCAACTGCGAAAACATCCTGGGTCTTAATACCTAAATGATCTGTAACTCCTGAGAAGCGCAGCATTACCGGCCCGTTGTTAATTGAGATAGCTCTATCGTCAGAATCTCCCCACCACTCAGTCTTGTAACGCGACATAAAGGCGTTATTAAGTTTTCCTGATACCGGATCATATAACATAATACGGCTAACGTCATTTCTTTCGTTCTCTAAAACGCCAAAATATCTTCTTGCTTCGTTCTGGGTAAAAATCATCCTACCTGCAGGATCCCTGAGGTGCTCAGGCGCTTCTGTGCCTGTATTGAAATAACTTCCTTCTAGAACATTATAGCTTGATTCTGAAAATGGTCCGATTTTGTCAGCAAAAAGCCCTATTTCCCTGTTATGTTCGGTTCCTTTTGCGATCTGAAAAAATGCCCACTCATAACCCTGGCTGCTCATGTCCTTTAATGATGTGGATGCGCTGCATGCTATTAATAGGGTTGCTAAGCCAATGGGCACGAGTAGTTTTTTAAGTTTCAGTTGCATGCTACTAAATAGTAACAAAAATGTTTAAAAAGCTATTTTTTCTTGTTTTAAGCCGATTTCGCAATATAGATGAAGCTTTCTATTGCTTTGTAATTTTTTGAACCGTCTAGGTTTTGAACACCTGTTTCCACGTCAACGCCATATGGCCTCATCCTGAAACTTCCTCTACAATCTTTCTTGTCATATACTGGCTTATTTTATCACCTGCCAAATGTTTCGGGAAACCTATTATAACCCCAAGCGCATCTGGTTTATAGGATAATATTTTTCTTGCCTCTTCTGGTTTCCTGATTCCGCATATCTTGACTTTCATAGAGGTTAAAATATCAACAATGTTTTTAAATGTTACGACTTCAACAATTATTATGCGTTTCTGCTTGCTTGATGCTGATTATGAAATACGAGATGGAAAACCGATAATCAGATTGTTTGGTGTAGACGCGAAAGGAAAAGCTTTAATTACAAAAGATGATTATCAGCCTTATTTTTATGTTCTGCCGAAGAATAAAGACAAGCTGAAAGAAAAATTAAATACCATAAAGATGGTTAGGGGAATCGAGGAAGTAAAGAGGAAGTTGGGTCTGAATGAGAGAGAGTTTCTTAAGGTTTTTGTGGATCTTCCGCAGAATGTGCCGCTGACAAGGGATGAGATAAAGCATTCGCCTTTGGTTGAGGAATGCTACGAATACTCTGTGAATTTCTACAAGCGATACCTTATGGATAAGAAATTCTATCCGCTGGACTGGCTGGAAGCTGATGATAAAAAAATAATTAAGGTTACGGGCGGAATGCCTAAACTAAAGGTTCTTGCTTTTGATATCGAGGTTGTTGATGACAAGATCATCATGATAAGCATTGCTGACAATGACGGATGCATGAAGTTACTGACTTATAAAAAAGCAAAGAATGCTGAGGTGCTTAAAAACGAGGGAGAGATGATAAAGAGGTTCGTGAAGCTTGTTAATGATAATGATCCTGACATTATTGTAACTTACAATGGCGATGGGTATGATTTCGAGATGCTGCGGAAGCAGGCAGATGCATATAAGATTGATCTTGCGTTTGGAAGGGATAAATCGTCTGTGAAGTTTGCAAAAAGGGCTCATATGAGCTCTGCACGTATTTTTGGAAGGGTACATATTGATCTTTTCAAGTTTGTGAATAACATACTCTCTCCGCAGCTGCAGTCTGAAATTTTTACTCTAAATGAGGTTGCTACTGAACTCATAGGCGAAGGGAAGGACGAATTAAGCATGGAGGATATTATAATATTATGGAAATCGGATGTTGACAGGCTTGCTGAATACTGTAGGAATGATTCGCTGCTAACAGTAAAGCTGGCGCAGAAGATGCTGCCGCAGATATTTGAGCTGTCCAAGCTCTCTGGCCAGTTGCCATTTGACTGCTCGCGGCTGACCTATGGTCTGCTTGTGGAATGGTTCCTGATAAGAAAGGCTAATGAACTAGGTTATATTGTTCCGAACCAGCCGCACTGGAATGAAATACAGAAGAGGAGGGAATTAAGGCCCTACAAAGGCGGTTATGTAATAGAGCCAAGGCAGGGTTTGCATGATGATATTGCTGTTTTCGATTTCAGGTCGCTTTACCCTTCTGTTATTGTCACATATAACATAAGCCCTGAGACCCTGAACTGCAAGTGCTGCAAAGGTGGTCACAAGGTACCGGAATCCAATAATTATTTCTGCAGGAAAAGGCAGGGTTTTGTTTCAGGCCTTGTAAAAGAGCTGATTGACAAAAGAATGGAAATAAAAGAGATGATGAAGACATCTGGAAGTGATGATAAAAAGCAGCTGGATGAACAGCAGAAGGCTGTTAAGATAATAGCGAATGCTGCTTATGGATTTTTTGCATATGCAGGTGCAAGGTGGTATTGCCGCGAGTGCGCAGAGGCAGCTGCTGCCTTTGGACGCGAGAGTATCAAGCAATCGATAAGCGCTGCTGAGGATTATGGTTTTGCTGTTCTTTATGGAGATACGGATTCATTATTTGTCAAACTAAAAAAGGCTGGTAACATTGAGAAGGAGGCAGGCAGCTTTTTAGAAAAGATAAACAAGAGCATGCCTGGGATGATTGAATTAGAACTCCAGGGAATATACAAGCGCGGCTTGTTTGTGCCGCAGAAGATCGGCGCATATACTGCGAAGAAGAGATATGCTCTAATTGACAATAAAGGCAAGCTGCTTGTTCGCGGGCTTGAGACTGTTCGCAAGAACTGGTGCGATGCAGCGAGACACCTACAGCATGATGTGCTGAGGCTTGTTCTTAACAAAAAGGAAAAGGATGCTGTAAGGCTTGTAAAAGAAACTGTAGAAAGGGTTAGCAGGCGATGCATAGATATAAAGGATCTTGTCATCAGAACGCAGCTAGGCAAGTCCTTGGACGAATACAAGGCAACTGGCCCGCATGTTGCTCTTGCAAGGAAGCTTGAAAAAGAGGGTCATATCATACGCGAGGGCATGGTAATGAGTTACGTAATAACAACGGGCAAGGGTTCTATAGCAGAAAGGGCGGCACCAAGTGATAAGGTAAAACTAGATGATTATGATGTTGATTACTATCTGAACCACCAGATAATTACAGTGGCATTGCGCGTTCTTCAGGTTCTTGGATATAAAGAAGAGGATTTTGCAACAAAGGAAAGCTCGGAGAGGTTTGCTAAGAAATGAGATGCCCTTTGCAACCCCCACATTTAGGTAGGGTTTCTTTGATGGTGTCTTTCTGACTTCAGCTCGCAATGAAGTAAAAAATAATTATCTCGATAGATATGATAGTACGGTTTCTGTATAGATCCTGCTATAATCTTTGAGATGCTGGATTGGCACATTCTCATTTTTAGTATGTGCAATATACTGATAACCAGGACCTGCAATGTAAATAGGTATATTTTTTCCTAATAATTCCCTTATAAGTCTGCCATCTGTTCCAAATTTAGATTTAGTTTTATTCGGTTCTTTTCCTGTTACTGTTCTGTATGCGCACAAAAGTTTTTCTATAAATATATTTTCAATATTTGTGCATGGGTTTCCCATAGGTGTTCCTTTAAATGAATATTCTCCTTTTTTTTCTCCGTAATTAAGATTATTTTTAACCGATTCCAGAACAGCTTTCATTATTCCTTTCAGTGCTATATTGCTAGAATATCTTATATCGATCTGGATCGGGCATGTACCTGGAACTAAATTATGTGTGCCTTCTTCAATAATACCAAATTTCGCATGCAAGTTTGATTCTTTATCAATTTTTTCATTTCTTTCCAAACAGCATAGCTCGTGCACTATTTTACCCGCTAAGGCGTGGGCGTTAATTCCAAGTTCAGATCCCCAGGCACCATGCGCAGCTTCACCTACTATTGTGATATCTATCGTATACCTTCCGCGTTCTCCATCACATAGGGTATAACCTATTCCAGTTTTCGAGTAATTAGTTTGGGAGGATTCACCTACTATAACAGTATCTGGTGTCAAACCATTTTTTTGCAGGTATTCAATTACAGAAGGTGTTCCTTTATGTCTTATTTCTCGGGTGCCTGACTCTTCGCAAACTACAAAGGTATAGACAACCTTTCCTTTCATCTGCTTATTTTTTACTAAAGCTTCTGCGGAATCCAGCATTGAAGCTATGCCGCCTCTCATGTCGCATGCCCCTCGTCCATAGACGAGGCTGTCTTCTATTCTTGGTTTAATATTATCTACAGGCTTGGTGTCCATATGGCCGTTGAAATTAATTATTTTACATTGACTGCTATCTAAAACTGCTATTACATTATGATTGGCATCCTGAAAGACATCAAGACCCAATTTTCTGCATTGATCTGCATAGAAATCTGATATTCTTTTTTCGTTGCCGGTCTCACCTTCAATTTTAAGAGATTCTAATAGCAAATCTTCAACTGACGTTTTCATGAAACAACACCGTTTCTCATTATTATATTTCCACGGTAGATTGTGCAAACAACTCTTCCTGGGAATTCATAATCACTGAAGGGCGACCATCCGCATTTGGTATAAAGCTTATCTACTTTCTCTGCTTGCATATCCAAGACTGTTAGATTGGCAAGATGGTTGTTGCATATTCTTGCGATGTTATTAATCTTTAAAAGATTTGCGGCATTGAAGGATGTTATTTGGGCTATTCGCTGCAGACTAAAGCCTTTTTCAATCAACCATGAGACAAAGGGACCATAGGTATCTAGCTGGGGAAAGCCGGATGCACCTTTTGCTTTATCTTCTAGTGTATGTGGTGCATGGTCTGTTGCAAGCATATCTATAGTGCCGGTTTTTAGCGCGTCCATAACTGCAGCCCTGTCTTTCTCTGGCATAAGTGGTGGATTGACAGTTGATAGATCACCAATCTTTTCCTTGTCTTTTTCTGAGAAAAATAGGTGATGAGGCGTTGCCTCGCATGTAAGCTGCATCTTTTTCTTGTATTTTTCTATGAGGTTTATTTCGATAATCGAACTTACATGGGCTATATGCACTCTTACATCATAATTTTCGCAGATATCAAGTATCTCTTTTAGCTTCTCTCCTGCGTGAAATACTACTGGCTTGTCTGTGTCTGAGATTATTCTCAGTGCTTTTTCTATTTCATCAAGACCTATGGTCATACTGCCTGTTGTTTCTCCTGCATAGATTTTATAGCCGCATACTAAGGTGCTCATTGCTTTCAGCTTATCGAGATTGCCTAAAACACCGCCATAAAATAGGATATCTATTAATGCATCTTTTGAGAGATTAATTTTTTCCACGATCGCTTCTGGTGTTGTTGCTGGTGTTGGGTTGTTTGGCATGTCAGCTGCTACTGTCACGCCGCCATGCGCAGCTGATTTGCTGCCTGAAAGAAAATCTTCTTTATAGTTCCATTTGCCAGAAATGTCCTGCCTTAGATGGACGTGCGGATCAATAAAACCTGGAAAGATTAATGATGCATCAGGTAGCTTGAGCTTTTTGCCTTCTATTGGGTCTTGTGTTATTTGGCTAATAACTCCTTTAGTTATTCCGATGTTTGCTTCATAAACTCCGTCGATAGGGTCGACTAATTTTCCTGATAAAACGAGATCGTACATCAAAGCTCAACTTTTTTTCCGGTTTTGTCTCTCTTATACTTTCCGAAATCCTCGCATTCTAAAATGGTTTTATATGGGAATACAGGGCCATCTACGCAGATTCTTAGTCCGCTCATTTCGCAACCGCCACATATACCGCAACCACATTTCATATAACGCTCTAGTGACAGAAATATATTTTCTGGATTGACATATTTCATGGCTTTTTGTGCAGCATCTAGCATCATTTTTTCAGGTCCGCAGATGAAGAATTGGCTGTTGCTGTTTGCTATATCTACTTTTTTAAATAATTCTGTGGCAAAGCCTTTGGTTCCATAAGAGCCATCGCTAGTTGCTATAAAGAGATTAGATACCTGCTGAAAGCGTTTCTCAAAAATAACACTTTCCTTGTTTCTGACTCCAAGGAAAATGGTTGGTCTTTCTCTGTTTTCTTTTAATTTATCTACAAGAAAGGCTAAGGGTGCTGCGCCTGTGCCGCCAGCTACTATGTATTTTTTTGAAGCGTTGCTGGTAAAATCTAAAAAGGAGTTCCCATAAGGTCCTCTTATCCAGACGGTGCTTCCTTCTTTAAGTTCGAAGAGAGCTGATGTAAAAATACCAAATTTTTTTAATGTGAGTTCTAAAGGGCTGCCGGATGATATTGAGATGGGTTTTTCTCCTATGCCTGGCAGCCATATCATTACAAAATTGCCTGGCTTGGCATTGATTCCCTTATCTAATACAAAGGTCTTGGTTTCTTTGCATTCATCTCTTATTTCTACGATGGAATAGGTTTGGTATTCACTCATGTGCAACACCTCTTAGTTCCATAAGGGAATTAGCACCTAAGGCTTTTGATAGCATTTGTATATTTTCAACAAGGAATGAAAGATAATTTTCAATTTGTTCTAAACGCATGCCAACAAGAAATGTGCCTATTGCAACTGCTGATGCCCCTGCTTCCACGTATTCTATTATGTCTTCTGCTGTTTCTATTCCGCCTATTCCTATAATAGGAATATTGTAACCGCTTGACTGCAGGGCCTCATAAATTGTATAGACGCAACCGATGCCAATGGGTTTTATTACCTTGCCTGACAAGCCGCCATACTTGGCAGTTAATACTGGCTTTTTTGCGAATATATCTATCTTCATTCCGCCTGGAACAGTATTTATTGATGATATTGCATCTGCTCCTGCTGATGCTGCTGATAAGACGATTTCCTTTATTCGTTCCCTGTCTTCGATGTATGGTCCTGGCGAAAGTTTTATTATTATTGGCTTTTCAGTAGCTTCTTTTGCTGCTCTTGTATATTTCTTGACAAGGGCTGGATCTCTTCCTATAACCATGCCTGTTTTTTCGTCTGGCATGAGATTAGGGCAGGAAAAATTCATCTCAAAGGCATCGCAGACATTATCTAAAAGAGCAATGGCTTTTCCCATCTTTTCATCACTGCTTTCAAATAAGGATGCGATTAATGGTTTTCCGATGGATTTAAAATGAGGGTAGGCTTCTTCTAGCTCTTTTCTCTTGGATTCGCAGCCTGAGTTTGGCAAGCCGACTGCATTTAGCCAGGCTTCATCAGAGCACTTGGCTATTATTGGGTTCTCAAAGCCCTCTTTTCCATCATAACATGCACTCTTGGTGACAAGTGCGCCTATTTTGAACTCAGATATTTTTTTCAGTACTGGTGCGAAGGAAAGAATGCCTGAGGCATTCATGATAGCTGGGTTTATTCTAAGGCCCGCTATTCTTGACGAAAGATCCATAGTTATCAAAAAGATATTAGCAGAAAATTATTAAAGAGAAGTTGTCTTACCTTAAATTAACAGCACCGTATTGGTTGTAGTAATCTATCCATGCTTTCTTTATCTCAGTAGGTAACCTATCCTTGACTAGTGAGAATATATCTTCCATATTCAGGATCGAGAAGACAGGTATGCCTTGTTTTTCTATGTTCTCTACTGCACTTAGCTCTTCGACACGAATTGCATCTCCCATTTTTTCCTGGCGGTCTGCTGCAAGCACTAGGCCAACTATTTTATGGTCACCTAATACTTTCAGCTTATCCAATGCTTCAAGCTTGGTGCCGCCTGTTGTTATTACATCATCTATAAGCAGGATTTTCTGGCCTGGTTTGAAATAGCCCGCTCCTACTATTAGCTGGTCCATGGCTTTGTCTGCATAGGCTTTTTCTTCTTTCCTGTCATACATATAGCGGATATTTATATTGAATAATTCATACAAGCCTTCTGTTGCTAAACAGGCTATATTGATGCCTTTATATGCTGGACCAAATATGAAATCAGGTTTTTCGATTTTGCCTTCTTTAATGAGTGATGCAATTAGTGTTGCGTAGGCTTTTTTTAATTTTCTCAATGACTCGCCATCTGTGAGTGCGCCGATGTTAATGAAGTTTGGTGATTTGCGTCCGCTCTTGAAGACGAACAAATTGTCTGTAGATTCAGCTATCCTTAGCGAGCCTTTTTTTATAAGCATATCCAAGAATTCTTTTTTAAACACTGTCTCTGTCATCGCATCACCTTTTACAAAAAGCTCAAAGCAACCTTGCAGAACTGCTGTGCTGCGCTCTTCGGGTCTGGCGCCTTGTAGATTGATGAGCCGATAATAGCATACGAACTGCAATTGCATGCATTGAAAGCTGCTTCAATATCACCACCCTGACGGCCAATGCCTGGGAAGCAGAACTTCGGACTTGTTATGGATGACAAGAGCTTTGCATATTTTTTTATTGCGTCGGTTTTATTGCCTGGGACTATGAAGAATTCAGCACCTGCTTTTGCGCCATTCTCATACATCTTTTCAGGAGCTGTGTCTTTTATGTAGCCGCCGTCTTTTTCCAGATATTTTTGATGGGTCATTTCTCCACCGACCATTGGAACTATGTCTAGTGATATTAAGGATTTGATAAAGGATTCTTCTGTGGCTGGCCCGGACTGCGGAAATATGATGGCTGAGTTCACGCCTGCATTCTTCATGATAGCTGCGAACTCTGGCCCCATTTCAGGGATATCTGTGCTTGCTTTCTGGTGGTCGTATATTACTGGCAGGTCTGTGAATTCTTGAACTGCTTCAACAACATTAGCAAGGCCGTAATTAAGGCCTAGAATAAAGCCGACTTTGTAGCCAACGATACCGCGAACAGGCGCTGTGACATCAACCAGGTTTTTTAATTCATCTAATGTTTTAACGTCACATGCGACAATTACTCCGTAATCTGTTTCGAACATTGCATATCCCGATATAGAATTAACCTTAATCTATAAAAATCTTTGATAAAGTTCTTTTGGCATATGCATGAGCTTTTTAATATATGTATAAGCTTGTATCTGCTCTTGAGTTTTTTCTATAAAAATTTCTTGT
>CAIKBN010000013.1 GCA_903825675.1 uncultured archaeon | reverse complement strand
GGGCTTGTAGACTGTTTTTATTTCTTTATTCGCTAATTTCTCAAGATAGTCCTGGAGCTCAGTGCCTCTGTTCATTCTTATTAATTCCTCAATGCCTGCTTCTTTAGCCATGTTAGGTTTCAGCTTTCCAGCAAGTATCTTTAGTGCAGTTGTCTTGCCTATGCCATTTGCGCCAAGCAAACCAACAACGCCTTTAACAGGTATTGGCAAGCGGAACAGAACAAAGGCATTTTTGCCAAAGCGGTGAACAGGTGTTTCCTTCAATGCTTCAGGCAGGTTTACAATTGAAATTGCAGCAAAGGGGCATTTTTTCGTGCAGATTCCGCAGCCAATGCACAGCGGTTCTTCTATAATAGCATTGCTATCTACTTTCACACACTCCTCGCCCTTGCGGTTTATAGGACAGTATTTTATGCATTCATGGCAGCATTTTTTTGGGGTGCAGAGCTCTTTGTCAATTACGGCGATTCTCATAACTATCTACCCTTTTGCGAGACGAACTGACACAAACACAAGGACGCCTTCGGCGTCAATTCATTTTGCGTCATGCTGTTTCGTCTAGACCATATTATAATCTACCTTTTGCTTAATTTCCTTTTATTATTAATTTTATAAGCATTTTAATTAAAGTATGGATTATGCAATTAGCTGTTTGCGGAAAAACAAATACCGGAAAAACAACTTTCTTTAGCGCAGCTACTCTGGTTGATGCAGAGATAAGCAACAGAGTATTTACTACAATCGAGCCTAACAAAGGAGTTACTTATGTAAGAACCAAGTGCCCTTGCAAAGAATTAGGCACTAAATGCAGCCCGCAGGATAGTAAATGCAATGATGGCATAAGGCTTGTGCCTGTTAAATTGATTGATATTGCAGGATTAGTGCCTGGTGCGCATCTTGGGCGCGGCTTAGGCAACCAGTTTCTTTCTGATATAATGGAGGCTTCTGTGCTTATTCATGTTGTTGACATAGCAGGCTCAACTGATAGTAATGGCAACGCGGTTTCGCATGGCTCGCATAATCCAGAAGAGGATATAGAATTCTTCAAGGAGGAGATAGATTACTGGATTCTCGGCATATTGAAAAAAGCGCAACTTTCAAAAAGGATGGAGCATACGCATGATGATCTTGCGAATGCAATATACAAGCAATTATCCGGATTAGGCATTAACTTAGATAATGTTGAAGAGGCTATAGGCAAGACAGGTATAACTGCCACGTCAGCTAATGTGGATATGCTTAAGTTTATTGAAATACTGAGGGAGCTAAACAAGCCAATAATAATAGCTGCAAATAAAATAGATATTGACATCAGCGGTAATTTTGAGAAATTTAAAAACAAAGGCATAAAAATTATTCCTTGCTGCGCAGAAGCTGAGCTTGCACTAAGGCGCGCTGCTGAAAAGAAGCTTATAAAATACCTGCCGGGTGACTCGGATTTTGAAATTATTGAAAACAAAACTACGACTGAAGGTCGTCAAGTTGTTTTGGATGAGAAGCAGAAAAGGGCGATGGAATTTATCAGAGAAAAGATTTTAAAGCGATTTGGCTCAACTGGTATACAAAAAATAATTGATACTGCGGTATTCGAACTGCTTAACATGATAGTTGTTTATCCTGTTGAGAACGAAAACCGCTATAGCGACAAGAAGGGCAATGTACTGCCGAATGCATTCCTTATGCCAAGAGGGTCGACTGCACTTGACCTTGCGTTTCGCGTGCATGAGGACATTGGCAAGAAATTCATATCAGCAGTGGATGCAAAAACAGGAAGAAGCGTCTCTGCGGATTATGAGCTAAAGGACGGGGACATTATATCGATCAAGGCGGGACGATAAGCTTTTAGAGTTTTTCAAATAATTTAACAATCTCTTATTGGTGATTTCATGGGGTTTACAATATGAGATGCATTAAATGTATTATCGCATCTCAATTCAAAACGGTAATTTATGAGGTGTTTTTAAAATGATCATAATGAAACGTGATGCAACAGATGAGCAGATAAAGCGCGTGATAGATGAGATTTTGTGCTGCGGCCTTAGGGTTGATGTTTCCCGTGGTGAGTTCAGGACTATCATTGGCTTGATTGGCGACGAAAAAAGGGTTTCTTTTGATCATTTGGCAGGGTTTCCTGGTGTTAAAGAGGTACAGCCTGTTGAGAGCAAATACAAGTTGGTTAGCAGGGAGTATCATCCTGACAGCAGAATAATAAAAGTGGGTGATGTTGTAATAGGCGGTGGTGAACCTGTTTTTATAGCAGGGCCATGCGCAATAGAGGGCAGGGAACAGATGCTAAAAACTGCTGAAGAAGCAAAGAGTGCTGGCGCTAATATTCTAAGAGGTGGTGCATTTAAGCCAAGGAGTTCTGTGCACTCTTTCCAGGGTTTGCATGAAGAAGGGCTGAAATATCTTGCTGAGGCTGGAGAGAAATTTAACATGCCTACTATTACCGAGGTTCGTGGTGAAGGTCAGGTCGAGTTAGTTGCGCAATATGTTGATATTCTTCAGATAGGCGCGAGAAACATGTATAATCAGGACCTGCTTGAAGCTGTTGCAAAGATGGGAAAGCCTGTTTTGCTTAAAAGGAATTTCGGTGCAGGCATAGAAGAATTTCTGTGTTTTGCTGAGTACATTGTTGCCCAGGGCAACAAGGACATAATCCTTTGCGAGCGCGGTTTGGTTCCAATTGGCAAGGGCAAGGAATATACAAGGTATATGCTTGACCTGAGCGCTGTTCCTGTGCTCAAAAAAGAAACCTATCTTCCTGTATTTGCTGACCCTAGCCACGGCACTGGCAGGCGTGATTTAGTAGAGCCTATGAGCAGGGCTGCAATAGCTGCAGGCGCTGATGGGCTGATGATAGAAACGCACTGCAATCCGCAAGAGGCTTTGTGTGACAGCCAGCAGATGGTAGTTGGTAATGAGCTAAAGAGGATTATTGATATCTGCATGAAGATACGTAAGATTATGTGATATAATGAATATGGTGGGTGGGGAATTAACCGAAGCCGTAATAAAGGAATATTATAAAATAATTTTCAGGCGATGAGATGGAGATGAATCTTTTTATAAAAGGCATGGATTGCTCTTATAAAATAATCATTGAACCAGAATGCTTAAAAAAAATTGGTGAATATCTTAAAAAAAAGCCTTTTGGCAGCAGATATATTATAATAACTGATTCTAATGTCAGGCACTTGTACGGCGACAAGCTCCTAAAGGGCTTGAAAAAAAGTGGCATTGCAGCTGATATTATTGATTTTCCAGCAGGAGAAGATTATAAAACTAGAGAGACAAAGGCTAAAATAGAGGACGAGATGCATGCTATGGGTTTTGGCCGGGACTCGTGCGTTCTAGCGCTTGGCGGAGGCGTGGTCGGCGATGTTGCCGGGTTTGTTGCAGCTACTTTTGACAGGGGCATAAATTATATACAAATACCTACAACGTTATTGGCTCAAGTGGACAGCAGTGTTGGCGGTAAAGTGGGTGTCAATACACCAAATGGAAAGAATCTTATTGGTGCATTTTATCAGCCTAAAGTTGTTTTTATTGACACAAACGCATTAAAAACATTGCCGGAAAAGGAAATTAAAAACGGCCTTGCAGAGATTATCAAATATGGAGTAAGCTATGACCGGAATTTCTTTGAGTTGCTTGAAACTAATATAGAAAAGATAAGGAAGCTCAAGACTGAATATATTGTAAAAGCCATATTCAGGTCCTGCGAGATTAAAGCAGAGATTGTAGGCAAAGACGAAAAAGAAGATAAGCTGCGATCGATACTGAATTACGG
>CAIKBN010000012.1 GCA_903825675.1 uncultured archaeon | reverse complement strand
TTAAGTTCATATTTATTTCCTGAGACTTTTTTGGATTAAGAGAAACATGAAGGCCGTAATTAGTAGGCTTTTTTATAATAAAGCCTTTTTTAATTAAATCATCAGCTAGGTTCTTTATATTTTTCAGGCCTGCCTTGCCAAGCGCTTCTGACCTGAACTGGCGAAGCATATTTTCATAGGATGTATGGCTCTCGTCCCATTTGCGATGGCGGGCTAGGGCAAAAAGCAGCTTGGCGCGGATTTCTTCATTATCCATAATTTTACATGAATGTAAACTTTTAAATACTTGCAGCTAAATAGTCTTAGATTGGTGGATTATCATGGACAAATCAATACTGCTTGAGGTCATTGGTAACACCATAGAGAATAGGATACTAGACTTTCTCATAGAAGGCATAGGCATAGACTACACTAAAACAGATGTTGCTGACAACTGCGGCATATCAAGGCCTACATTATACAAGCTATTGCCTAAACTGATAAAGGAAGGTATAGTAAAGCCTACGAGAATTATAGGAAGAGTGCAGCTATACTCGCTCAATACAGAGAACGAGAAGGCAAAGGCCTTGCTGAAGATGGAAGAGTTCCTGCTTAAGAAATCCTTTGAAGGCATTGAAAAAAAAATAAAGGTCAGGGTTTAATCATTTGTTTTTAAAACCTTTTTAACGAACTATTTAGCATGGGTGTGGATATAGAAGCTTTGCTTACGAAGAAGTCGAAGCTGATTGACGCAGAGCTTGCAGCTGTTTTTCCGAAGAAAGGGATTGCTAATTTAAATGATGCTATTTGGTATACGCTGCCTGGTGGCAAGAGGATAAGGCCTATACTTGCGATAATGACATGCGAGGCGCTTGGAGGCAATTCAAAGCAGGTTCTGCCTTTTGCTGCGGCATGTGAGATTCTTCATAACTGGATGCTTGTGCATGATGACATAGAAGACAGCGACAAGATGAGAAGGGACAAGCCAACTGTCTGGGTAAAATACGGCGTTCCTCATGGCATTAATATCGGCGACTACATGTCTGAGAAGGTTTATGAGCTGATTCTGCGTTCAAGCAAGTATGGTGTTAATGATAAGGTTATATGCAGGCTCATTGAGGCTATGTTAAATGCAGCTATAAAGACCTCAGAGGGCCAGGCAATGGACATGAATCTGAGGGAGAATAATAATCCTACTGAAAAAGATTACATGAAAACTGTGATTGGCAAGACTGCCTATTATTTCACTGTGCCTATGATAGGAGGCGCAATTATTGCAGGCGCGGGCAAAAAAATTCTTGACAAGATAATTGAGTTCGGCAGGCATGCTGGTCCTGCTTTCCAGATAACGGATGATCTTCTCGATCTAACAGAGGGCAAGGGCAGAGGCGAGATCGGCCGTGATATAAAAGAGGGCAAACGAAGCATACTGGTTGTGCACTGCCTAAGCAGATGCGACAGCGATGAGAAAGCAAGCTTGCTGAATATACTTAATAAAAACCCTGAGGATACAAGCAGCGAGGATGTTGCTTTTGTCAAGTCGCTTTTCGAGAAATACGGCTCAATAGATTATGCAGGCGACAAAGCGAAGCGCCTGATAAAAGAAGCGAAAAATGCAATAAAGGGCCTGCCTGCTGAATTAAGAGAGAATCTTGCATTCATGGCTGATTACCTGATAGAGAGGAAGAAGTAAATGCAGTCTTGTAAGAATAATATTATTAAATATACTGTGTTGGCATTAATTCCTGTTGCTGCTCTATCTGCTTATTTTGGAGTTGTGTACGGACATAATGAAAATAAAAATAATAGGGTTAACATTGAAATTACATTGCCGACTATTACACCTAAAATGCCTTTTGCAACTGGAAATGCAGTAACGGATGAAGAGAATTTAAAGGGACAGGGAGATTCTATAAAGCCATGGCCTGTCACTAGGGGAGATAACTTCAAATACGAGAACGAGGTCATTGAAGAAGAGGTATATGGAGCTGCAATTGCTGAATCCCTATACCGTATTTCTGAAAGCAGCCTTGATGAAAACCAAAAAAGAGAAGCCATGCAAAAGGCTATTGAAACATATACAACCGGTACAACCAGAAGGTATGCGGATGATAGGATCGTAGCTGCCATAGAAATTCTCTATGGCGAAGACACGGCAAAGGTCATCAAGACATATTATGAGACAGGTAAGCTGGATGAGAATGCATATGAAAGGGCATTGCTTGGCATGGGCATAAGAACCTTTTTCCTGCCTGGCCCTACCGGCAGCATAGCTGAATGGTTTGTAAAAGGTGCTATAACGCATCTTGCCACAGATGCTGGCCAAGAATATCTGCATACTCATTTTCCTGCAGAGCTTTACAGGCCTGAATATGAGGAATACGGGCTTGGCAAGATACTCAGCAATGTTGGCAAGACTGTTGATGAGATAATAGATGATATTAATAAAAAATGTGAAAAACTAGATGTAAATAAATTCATGAATGAGTTATCAGGTGCTGGAAGCAGATAACATTACTGACTCTTTGATGAAGTTATACCCGGCAAAAAATAGATTTTAGCTAATTCTCCTGGGCTTAATTTTTCCCATGGCACTTGTTCGAGAACTTCTTTTGCTGGAACATACTTGCTTTTAATAAAACATAAACCTGTTGCTCCTGGTATCTCAAAGTGATCATATCTTTGAAGAAGGTTTGGGGTTAATACTTTATACGGCTGTCCTGCTAGAGCTTTTTCAGAATTTGCTGGATATTTTTTTCCAATTAATATAATATCGCCTGGTGTAATATTCCCTAGTTGGCAACAATACATAGCTAATGAACCATAGCCAAAGCCCTGAACTTTAGTCTTATCTATAGGTTCACACTTTTCGAATAACTTATCCGGAATCATGGTATATCACGTTGAGAGAAAAGTATTTAAGAATGACTATGACTGATTTAGTGGCTTATGGATTTTGGTTGCTTCTTCATAGGTTGTTTTTTCCCATGGCATGCCCTGAAGGATTTTTCTTGCTTTATAATCAAAATTATCAGTTTTTCTTTTTTGGTACTGTAAGCCATGTTCAGGATTTGTTGCAACTACTAACATAAATGGCCGTAAGGTATCTGCATCAACTACTTTATACGGCACTATTGTGGTTATTGCAGGTTTGAATTGATTATGGCTTTTATTTCCTGAAAAGATAAAATCACCTGGTTGAATAAGCCCATTATCAAAGGCTACAATAAATTCCCTGTATCCTTCGCCTGATACTATGTAATCACTCATGCAATCATCCTGAATAGCGTTATCAGAAAGCTTTTTAAGGCTGCGATACTGTTTAAAAATTCTTTTTGCATGAGATATAGTATGTTAAGTAGCGAATTAGCTCTGCCCAAAGAATTTGTTGACTGCTTAGGCATTGAGAAGCTTAATCCGCCTCAGGAAGCAGCAATAAAGAGCGGGCTTCTTGAGAAAAAGAGCATGGTTATTGCAACTCCTACTGCTTCAGGCAAGACAGCTATTGCTGAGATCGCGATGCTAAGACATTTTAGTGATGGCGGAAGAACTGTATATCTTGTGCCGCTAAAGGCGCTGGCCTCTGAGAAGTACAAGGATTTCAAGGAAAAATACAGCAAGCTTGGCATGCGCATTGCTATTTCTGTTGGTGACTTAGACAGCAGTGATGAATGGCTTGGCGGCTATGATCTTATAATAGTAAGCAACGAGAAGATGGATTCGATACTTAGGCATGGTGCAACATGGACAAGGGACATAACACTGGTTGTTGCTGATGAGATACATCTGCTTGATGACATATCAAGAGGGCCTACGCTTGAGATCGTTTTAACGCGCCTAAGGGATATAACCAACAGCCAGATACTTGCCTTATCAGCAACTATAAGCAACGCAGAGGAGATTGCTGAATGGCTTGATGCAAAGCTTGTCAGGAGCGATTACAGGCCAATAAAATTGTATCATGGTGTTTTCTATCCATACATGCTTGAGATAGATGGCAAGGAGAAAAGAGAGATAGCCGGCAGTGATGATCTGGAGGTTATACTCAGCAAGGATGTCCTGAAGATGGGCAAGCAGGCTCTTGTTTTTGTTTCTACAAGGCGTTCTGCAGAGGCAACTGCAGAAAAGATTGCAGATAAGATTGAAAAATTGCTCGACAAAACTGAAAAGGAAGAGCTAAAGAAAATAGCTAAGGGTGTTGAGGCTTCGCTTAGCATAGCAACAAAGCAGTGCAAGCGTGAAGCAAGTATTGTCAGCAAGGGAGCTGCTTTTCATCATGCAGGCTTAGTTGCAAAGCAGAGGGAGCTCATAGAAGAAGGATTTCGCAAGGGTGTGATAAAGGTTCTGGCTGCAACTCCTACGCTTGCGTTTGGCATAAATCTTCCTGCTTATCGTGTTCTGATAAGAGATGCAAAGCGCTATGGCAGTTATGGCTCTGAGTTTATACCTGTTTTCGAGGTCCAGCAGATGTGCGGCCGTGCTGGACGACCGAAATACGATAAAGAGGGTGAGGCAATACTTATTGCAAAAACTGCCAACGAGGCTGGCGAGCTTAAGGAAAGATATATAGATGGCGAGCCAGAACCGATCTACTCAAAGCTTTCTATGGAATCTACGCTAAGGATGCACGTGCTTGCGCTTATAGCAGCTGGCGTAACTAAAACAAGAAACGAATTGGAGAAATTCTTTTCAAGGACTTTCTTTGCCCACCAGTACAGGAACCTGGAAGAGGTTATGGAGAAGATAGAAAAGATTCTAAAAGACCTGGAAAGCTATAACTTCATAAAAATTGGCAAGGGCTCTTTTATTGCAGATGAATTTGTTGCTGCTTTTGATTTAGGCAGGGATGTTGAGCTTGAAGCAACTAAGATCGGCAAGCGCGTGGCTGAGCTTTATGTTGACCCTGCTTCTGCTAATCATATAATAAAGAACATGAAGACTAAAACTGACATAGAACATCTTCTGGTTATAAACCAGTGCATTGAAATGCGGCCGCTGTCTGGGGTAAAGCGCAAGGATTATGAACGCGTGGAGGATGAATTGGCCAGAAGTAATATTAATGCGCCAGATGTATGGGACACAGAATATGACGAATTCTTAAAAGCCTTTAAGGCAGCTTTAATGTTCAGGGACTGGATGGATGAGATTGGTGAGGATAGGCTGCTTGATATTTACGGTATTGCACCTGGTGAGCTGTACACGAAACTAAAGAACGCTGAGTGGATGTTCTATTCATCAAGCGAGCTAGCAAAGCTTCTAAACAACAAGGATATGGCAAATGACATGAACCGGCTTAAACTAAGAATAAAGCACGGCGTGAAGGAAGAACTGCTTAGCCTTGTAAGAATAAGGGGCATTGGCCGTGTAAGAGCAAGAATGCTCTGGAAAAACAGAATTCGCTCGATTGGTGATATAAGAAAGACGAACGACCGCTTATTAGCAGAGCTATTAGGGCCTAAGGTTGCAGAGAACATAAAAACAGAAGCAGACAAGCCGCTGAGGAAGATAGCTAGATAACAAAGCCTTCTTTTAATGTATTCAATACGAGATGCGTGTTGGTGCGCTCAACGAATTCCATGGCAAGAAGGGATTTAACAAAGTCGTTTAATTCCTCTCTGCTGCGGAATCTTGCAATTATCATGGCATCTGTATCGCCTGTTACATCATAAACTGCAAAGGCATTATGCTTCTTTGCTATTTTTTCCTCTACTTCTACAAGTTTGCCCTTGGAAACAGTAAGCTCTATTATAGCTGAAAGCGAATAGCCAAGCTTTTCATAATCGACGACTAAAGAGCTATGCTTTATTATGCCTAGTTCCTTCAGTTTGTTATATCGCTTTATTACTGTTGTTGTGGCTATGCCGAGCTTTCTTGCAACTATGCGAAAGGATTTCCTGGAATCCCTGCCTAATTCCCTTAGAATCGCAATATCTTTATCATTTAGCTTGTACATTTGTAGCACTTCCTTGCTTTTTTTGCTGTATTTTGCAACATATGTATATTAATATTATATTTTAAATGCCTTTTGTTTCTTATTTTTATGAAAATGTTATATGATTTGCAGAATATTTATGATGTATGGAAGAAAATATACCTACAGTATCTAGGTGCATGGAAGCATATTTTGTATCTGCCGATGGTAGAAAACCTGATAAAGAAATTGACGATTTAATCAAATATTTAACAGGGGCAGGAATTAAAGAAGTAAGATATGGTTATGACTTAGGTCCTATGGCTGTAAGCAAATTATCAAAGGCTGGCATTGAAGTTCTGCCTCCAGATTATAAGGTTTAATAGCATTTATGCTTTTTCTTGCATTTATTTTCAGGGCTCGTAGTGTAGCTTGGTTTAGCATCGGACCTTCGGGTTAAGCCTTTTTTCAAGAAAAAGGCTTAAGCGAAAAAGGAGGCTTCCGCCTTCCAGCGGAAAAACGAAACAGGTCCAGACCCCGGTTCAAATTGAACTTTTCCAAAAAGTTCAATCAAAAGGGAAAGTTCATGAAATTCCGGGCGAGCCCATTTCGAGCTTTTTAGAAAAAAGCTCAAGCAAAAACTCTATAGAGAAAAAGTTTGAATAAAAAAATTAGAAAAATAGGGTGTAAAAATTAATTCGCGTTAGCTTCCAAATCTTCGCTTACGCGAATCGAATTCATCTAAAGCAGCTTGAAAATCCTTTTTGGTGAGTTCTGGCCATTTCTTGTTGGTGAAGATAAGCTCAGAATAGGCAGACTGAAAAGGCAGAAAGTTGCTAAGCCGCTTCTCACCGCCTGTTCTAAGAATAAGATCTGGATATGGCTGGCCTCCTGTATAAAGATGGTTTTTAATTACGTCTACATTCAGGTCAGCTGGCTTTATGATGCCTTTCAGGCATTTCTTTAGTATTTTTTGCGTGGCATCCACAAGCTCCTGCTGGCCGCCATAGGCAACAGCTATGTTAAGAATATGCTGAGTGTATTTTTTTGTTATTTGCTCTACTTTTTTCATTTTTTTCTGTATATAATCAGGCAGAAGATGTTTTCTGCCGATGAACTTGGTCTGGACATTGAACATGTGAATTACATGATCCTTGTTTTCTATTATATTTTCCAGTTCACTATCAAAATATCTCAGGATCATTTGTAATTCTCTTTTTGGCCTGCTTGTAAGATTCTCTAAAGAGAGCACGTAGGCAGTCATGTATCTTATTCCTTTTTCGCATGCCCATGACAAAACCTCTCGTGTTTTGACCAGGCCAGACTTATGGCCTTCCCATGGCCTCTTCATCAGCTGCTTTGCGAACCGCCTGTTGCCGTCAAGTATAACGCCTATATGTTCAGGTAGCATAATAACCTACTATTATCTATTCAATTTATTATCTTTAATTTGTTATATTTATAAAATTAACTAAGCTTTATAAGTTATGGTGAATTGATGTTTGAGACTATT
>CAIKBN010000011.1 GCA_903825675.1 uncultured archaeon | reverse complement strand
TTTTTATAAAGCTCTTCTTTTTCCATGCTTGCGTATATTTCCTCTTTCGGATAGGCAAAGATACCCTTTCCTGCTATTATATTAAATGGTATAATCCTGTTTTCATGCTGGGTGTCGCGCAGCTTTAGAATCTCTACTGCACGCAACCTAAGGTTCTTTTTTCTAAAATTGTAAAGAGCTACTATTCCGTCTGCAAGAAATTCCTCTTCGCCGGTTTGGTCAAAGCTTTTAGGAAGCTGCCATGTTTCTGTTATAAGAAAGGAATTGGTTTTCAGCTTCTCAAGCATTCTGAAGAATTGTTCAATATATATACTATACATTTCATCTTTTTCAGCAAAGGCAGCGGCAATTGCTGTTATTGAGTCCAGGACAAGCCTATCAGGGCTAAAGCCTTCTGGTATTAATTTACTGATCTCTGTGGACAGATTAGCTTTTTCTTTTGGCTCGAGGGATTTTGAGATTTCTAACGGGTCCAACCTTTTGATAATAAGTTGCCTATTGCTAATCCATTTTTCAGGGTCCCACCCAAAGTCTTTCATATATTCTATAAGGCTTTCTTCGCTTTCCTCTAATGAAAGGTAAAGGCATTTTTCACCTTTTTGGCAACCATAAGCTATGGTTTGCAGACAGAAAATGGTTTTGCCTGTTCCAGGGCTGCCAGCGATCAATACAGCTTTACCTTTTGGAATGCCTCTTTCAAGCAAGTCATCGAAGCCAGAAATACCTGTCAGAATATATTTTTTTCCGTCTATTTTTTGTTTAGGTACAAGTTCGCTTTTTAATCTCTTTTCAATCCTGGCCTTTATTTTGGCCATGTCGATTACATTGTCTGCAGGCATATCATCACGCTAAACTAATCAAAGTTTATAGTCTTATCTACAAACATACCAAGCTTTTATATAAAGTTGGATGCTGTGTCATCTTTCAGAACAGTGAAAACAGCTATAGTGTCAAAGGTCCTTGCCTTGCTTATGACGCTATTTACAAACATCGTAACATCTGACCCCTTGTTATAGATTAAGAGCGTTGAGAGCGAGTCAAACAACAAGCATTGAAAATCACCTTCTTTTAAGGCCTCAGATATGACTATACCTATTTGTGAAAGATTGGACGGAGAATCCACTGAAATGCAATTTTCAGGTTCCTTGAAATCAGACATGGTTGATTTGGTTATAACATCAACAAAGAAAAAATTATTTTCATTTATATTATTCTCCTTGAATTTTTTCATGAGAGATGAATGCAAATTATTCATGTTGACATAACTTATTCCTTTAAAAGTATTGTCTAACTTCCTGACGATATCCATAATAACCTTTGAATAGGTCTCGTTCGGCAGCACCAAAAGTATTATTTTATTGTTTTCTATGTATTCTCTGAAGTCCATGACATCAACCTTTCTTTAGCTTTTTTTCAAGAGCACCTATAAATTTTGGGACTGATTCTACTTCAATGGATAAAATTACATCACCTTCTACATTTTTGGATATTTTGAAGTCTGTTCTGAGAAGGATGGTATATTTGGTTTTGGTTCCGAGCAGTATAAAGTCAGGTAAAGACTCACCAAAAGTGGATACTATACGCGGCTTTTCACACTCTGTTTTCATGCCAAGAAAATTTATCAGCACGTTCAGATAGTTATGTATCATTACGTTACCTATTTCTATGAGATTTTCCTGGTCTTTCTGACTTAAGGCTTTCGTAGAGCCAGATTTTTTGTTTAGCATTATGTCTGAGAGCGACATGGCACTTTTTATCGGCATTACAATCATCATAGTACCATATACATTGCCTGATAGCTTAGAGTAAATGCCAACTATCATTTTTTTTTGTCCGCCCAGAAGCTTCGGAATCTTTTTAATTGGGACAATGTCAATAGCAGGGGGGCTTAGATTAACTTTTTTATCAACCATGCTTGACAGAGAAGACGAGGCTTTACCAGCAGCCATATTTCCCAGTTCTCTAAGTGCATCCTTATGAAATTTAGTTATTTTCATATTCAAAACACTTTATAATTTTCTGTTTTGGATTGAGATGCACAAAACAAATTGACGAAAACACAATGACGCAAAACTGCCTGACGCACAATGGTGCATCTTTTCGGTTCTGCGTCAACTCGGGTTTGCATCGTCATGCAGTTCGTCCACGGTTGCAAAGGGCATCTCATTTCAAGCACCTATACTATATGAATTTATTATATGGAGTAGATATAAAGGTGCTTGAAAGAGATGTTCATAAATTCAAAAATAGACTAAGAGCATCTTAATTGCTCACTTCCTGGCAAGAATATTTAGCAATTCTTTATCAAAGAGCAGGAAAAGGGCTATCTTTATACTATAAGGCTTTATTATAAATTCATTAACAAATATAACACCATCCTGCGTCTTTTTTATGGATTTTTCTGTTATATACTTTACAATATTCTTTATTTTATCTTTTGATATAAAAGCTGGTATGGAAGAAACCAAGGAAACATCAGTTAATCTGCTCAAGGCATTTAGATACGAGCCTGACAATAAATTAGTAGTTTCAATTAGTACAGATTTACCTATTTTATCTATGTTTATAGCCCGACTATCTAACCTATTCTTTAATAGGCTTATCAGGGCAGTGGCATCCTTTTTGCTCATAAAAACTAAAGAAACTCCAGGAGAGACATTGCTTTCTATTTCTGTATATAAAGCAATGTAATTTTTAGGGGCATCTATTATGTCAGTAGATTCTGACAAAGAAATTAAGTCAGTAGTAGTGCTGACATCTACGTTTTTCTTGGTCCATTTTTTCAGGGTTTTTGCAACAGTCTTAGCCCCTATATTCAAAGCCCTTCTCTGCTTAGCCTGTGTTATATTTATCGTCATTTTCGAAACACCTAATATGCTTTCGCATATTGTAGTTTCAAAAAGTCATCCTCGGATGACATTTTCGAAACACCTTAG
>CAIKBN010000010.1 GCA_903825675.1 uncultured archaeon | reverse complement strand
TTTATTTTCTTTAGGTATTTCCTTTTTCTCATCTTTCTTAACTAGATTGTTTCTTTCGAGATATGTCATTAAGTGCGATCTGCTCCTGAATAAACCACTTTTTGATTTACGATAAATATCCCTGTAGATTCGGTTATCTATTTTGCTATTGCTTTTAAGCTCTTTTGCCATTTTTCTGAGGGCCCTTATTTTTTGTATCCAGGCCTTCTTCCTATCTAATCTTGTTTTAGCTCCTCCTTTTATCGAGCCTTTGTTCCTTCTTCTTCCTTTTTTCTTCTGTTCTGCAACCTTCTTTCTTCTAAAGGAGCTCAGCCCTTTCTTTGGCATTTTCTTTATTACACCGTCATTGATAAGCCTTCTTATGTCAGCGCTTGTTATGGCTTCTGATATGTCAGCAATTCTCGATGGGTCAAACCAAACTCTACTGCGACCGCATTTCAATACCCTTGCTGCTATATTTTTCTGTGATGTGAGATTCATACTAATTCCAATCCTTATCTACAAATTCCGTTGACTGCGGAATATCTGATATACAAAATTCATCGAAGGCAATCATGCACTTAGAGCAATGAAATCTCTCTTTCTCTAGTTCTTGCCCAAAGTCCCCGCAAACAGGGCATCTTCCTTTTTCAAATACCACGAACATAATTACACCGTCTAGACCATATTATTTTTTTATTTTACCTCTTTTTTTGACTCTTCTTTTTTTAATCCTTCTTCTTTTGATTTCTCATCTGGCTTCTTTGTATCTTTCACTTCTTCTTTTTTCTCATCTTTCTTTTCCTTTGAAGCTTCTTTCACTTCTTCCTTTTTTTCTTTTGATTTTGCAGCTTTTGCTTTTTCTGCTTTCTTTTTGGTTTCAATAACCTTTGCAATTTTCTCAGCTCTTTTAAGCTTCTTGCGGTTAAGCACAGTGATGCCAAGGCTCTTGGCTTTCTCGAAGATAGCAAAGGTTTTCCTTACACCAACGTCTGAGGAAACTATGATTATCTGTTTGTCCTTATTAATGGTCTCAACTGCTTTTGGATTGCTTACAATAACTGGATATAGATTGTTTATCCTGCCTTTGTTAGGGGAGCTGTAACCTATTTTCACCAGTAAGCCGGAGCCTCTTTTTGATTTCCTGAGCTTGCTTTCGCTTCCTTTGGGCTTTCTCCATTTCAGGCCAAGCCTTCTGTACTTATAGTAATCCTGGCGCAAGAATTTTCTTTTCATATTTCCTCACCGGTTTGCAAAAATTTTCCTGACAGATAGATGCCATCCTGAAAGATTCTTTTATCCCTCTTGGAGAGCTTGCATGCCCTTTCTATATTAGCTGCTGTCTGGCCTACTTCTTCTGAATTTATACCAGTCAGGGTTATGATATCCTTATCGACCTTGATTTCAGTTTTTCCAACTACCTTGGCTATTCTTGCTCCTTTTTCTCCAAGGAAGTTTCTTATATGGAACTCGCTGTCCTTAACAGTAAGGGACATGGGAAAGTGCAAGAAGACTATCTTCATGGTATATCTGAAGCCGACAGTAACGCCTGTTATCATTTTTCTTACATGTGCTGCTATTGTTCCTACGAAGGCCTTGATTTTTCTTTTTTCACTCTCTGTTCCTATTATAAACTCTTTGTCCTTTTTTTCTATTATTACAGACGTATTGAACCTCGGGTCATCAAAATCTTTTGACAACTCTCCCTTTGGGCCCTTGACTATTACCCGTCTTTCCTCTAATTTTATTTCCACCTTCTCTGGTATAACAACCTTTTTTTCTAGCTTCATCAAAACACCTAATAGATATATCCAATAAGCTGTCCGCCAAGACCTTTTTTCATTGCATCTTTCTGGCTCATAACCCCTTTGGATGTAGAGACTATCAAAATTCCAAAGCCCTTGGCAGGCAGGTAACGTGCTCCCCATTTCTCATACTCGCCTTTTTTCAGAGAGAACCTTGGCCTTATGCTTCTTGTCTTGTTTATATTGCTTATAAGCTGGACGCTGAAGCTGCCGGATTTTCCGTCATCTACAAATTCGTAGCCTCCTATGTAGCCTTCTTTTTTGATGACGTCCAATACATTTTTTATCATGGATGATGCAGGAACTATGCAGCTTCTTCTACCAATCTTATCTGCATTGTTCAAGCCGTAAAGTACGTCTGATAATATATCGTGTCTCATATCATTCACCTAAATTTCTTGAAGCCCAGTTTACTTGCAACTTCTCTAAAGCATCTTCTGCAGTAGTGAAGGTCGTATTTTCTTATTAGGCCTTTCATGGAGCCGCATCTGATGCATTTCCTAGATCCTTTGCCGAATTTTCTTTTGATGGCTTTGTTTCGAACCATATTATCACCTAATCAACTATCACGTTAAATTCCTTTTTCATAAAGGATATGGCCTCTTCCTTGGTTATCTGATGCTTTTTTCCAAGCTTTGATGTTATTTTTCTTCTTCTTACCTTGTAGCCTGGCCTCTCCAAAGCAACAGATACATCAAAGCCGAGTATAGCTATCTGCGGGTCATACTCCAGCCCAGGCACATCTATATATTCCTTAATGCCGAAAGATACGTTACCAGTAGCATCAAAGTTACTTGCAGTTAGTTTGTTTTCCTTTGCTTCGAGCAGCCTTTTCAGCAGTTCCTTTGTATTTTTTCTTATGGTTACCTTGCAGCCAATTGGCTTGTCCTTAGGCACGTTAAAGGTTGATCTTTTCCTTGTCTTAGTTATAACTGACTTTGATCCAGACACTTTTTCGACTATGATTTTAGCATGCTCTATCTTATGGGTAGTGCCACAGCCTATATTCAAGACTATTTTTTCTACTCTTATTTCTAGCATTGGATTCATTTGTTTTCACCTATTGGTATAACAGGCTTTTCCTTGCCTACAACAAAGACATAATCCTTCGGTATAGGTATTTTCCTGTTTTCAATAGCTATAACAACCTGATTTGGCTGCGGACTTCTTGTTATTATAATATCTTCTATTTTTCCAAGGGCTCCGGTGTTGTGCCCTGATATGATAAGCGCTATACTGCCTTTTTCAAATTTTAAGTGCTCCTTTATCGAATTTTTCTCAGTATCCAGAATTAATACATCTCCTGTGTTGTATTTGTTGCCTTCCTCCTTGCTGATAAGTATGTTTTTTCCGTCGTGCAGATTAAGCTGTATCTTATTGCCTATACAATGCTTGTCTCTGATTCTACAGAGCTTGATTTTGCTTTCATTCATGCTGACTAGCTCAAAGCCTTTAATAGACGGTATTATCATGAAACATTCATCTCCTATAGAAACAATATC
>CAIKBN010000009.1 GCA_903825675.1 uncultured archaeon | reverse complement strand
TGTATATCCAATAATAACAGGGTTTGTTGGATTGATTGCAGCTGTTGCTGTATTTCTTTTTCACGGCGTAGTCTTTCCGGCCATGAATATTCTGATAGTTTCTTTATTACTAGGTATTTTACTTGTCATTGCGATGATCCTTTATTGCAAGGCCCTGAAAACAGAGGATATTTCTAGGGTCCTGCCTTTAATTTATACATCACCGTTTTTTGTATTGCTATTCGCAACTATCTTTCTTAATGAAGCATTCACAATACAGAAATATTTTGGTATATTTCTTATCCTTATTGGGGCTGTATTGATTTCAATTAAGAAAACTGCCAGAATAACAATCAGTAAGGCATTTGTTTTAATTATGACGTGCTCATTTATTTATGGAGTGCACGATACGCTAAGGAAATATGCTTTAAATTATACAGATTTTTGGAGCGTCTTCGCATTTATCCAGATAGGTGTATTTATTGCGAGTTTGTTTATCCTTTATTTCTATTTTGCTGATTTCAAAAAAATTTTAAAAAGGAGGACTCTTGCCATTATGATAACTGGTGAATCCTTGAGCGCTGTCTCCTTTTTTATAACAGCCATTGCTGTATCAATAGGTTTTGTTTCATTGATAGCTGCATTGCAGGCTACACAACCATTTTTTGTTCTGCTCTATGTTACCATCATCAGCATCTTTGCGCCAAAAATCCTCAAGGAAGATATTAAAGGGTCGATAATACTATTAAAAATTATAGCAATAGTATGTATGTTTATTGGGGCTTACCTGATAATATAGTGATCGTATGACTGAAGAGAAAAAAATGCCTGCGGATTTGTTCTGGGCTGACCAGATTGCAAAAGTGATCATTGAAAGGGAAAAGTTTCATTACATAGACAAGGCGATACCGGAATTCAGGAAATACACGATCAAGACGTCTGCTTCTATATCCGGGGTTCTGCATATTGGCAGATTGAGCGATACGGTTCGCGGTGAAAGCGTTGCAAGGGCGCTCTCGGAAAACCATAACGCAGAATTGATATGGGTTGCTGAGGACATGGACCCTCTGAGAAAATTGCCAAAGGGTGTGCCGAATAGCTATGAGGAGTACATAGGCATGCCTGTAACTGATATACCAGATTATCATGGATGCCACAAATCATATGCAGAGCATAACAAAGAAGAATACTTCAAGGTACTGGATGAATTCGTAATGCTTAAGATGAAAAAGTTCTCGATGCGCGAGGAGTACAGAAAAGGCAGTTTCAAGGATTACATAAAACTTCTATTGACAAACATAGAAAAGGTCATAGAGATACAGAACAAATACAGGCAAAACCCGCTTGAGAGCGGATGGAGCCCTTGGACTCCTATATGCGAAAACTGCGGAAAGATTATAACGCCTCATGTTCTTGGTTTTGATGGAAAAAAGGTAAATTATGTCTGCAAAGATTACAGTTTCGAGACTATGACAGCAAAAGGCTGCGGCTACGAGGGTTATGATGACCCGCTAAAAGGCAATGGAAAGCTCATGTGGAAATCAGAATGGGCAAGCCAGTGGGCTTACTGGAAGGTTGTCAGCGAGGGCGCTGGCAAGGAATATCAAGTGCCTATGAGCGCTTGGTGGGTCAATGGTGAGATATGCGAGCGCATACTAGATTTTCCGATGCCTGTTCCGATATTTTATGAGCATATACTTATAGACGGGGAAAAAATGTCTGCGAGCAAGGGAAATGTCATATATCCGAAAGCCTGGCTGGAGGTTGCTGATCCTGAGCTTCTGAGATTTTTCTACAATAAAAGGCTTATGAAGACCAGAAGCTTCTCATGGAGAGAACTGCCTGATATGTATGATGATTACGACAGGCATATGATGATTTATTTCGGCAAGACTAAGATAGGTAATGAAAAAGAGAGCAATCACATGAAGCGTTTGTTTGAGATATCTCAGCTGAAAAAGCCGGCTTTTGCCAATCATGTTCCTTATTCCTTTGCAGCACTGATCGCGCAGATATGCAAACCAGAAGAGGGCATAGAAAGAGCGATAAAGCTGCTAAAATTCACAGGGCATGTAAAAACGCTTACAGAAAATGAGAAGGACTGCCTGCAAAAAAGGCTGCTGCTTGCTAAGAACTGGTCAGAGAAATATGCACCTGCTGAATTAAGAATAAAATTAAATGAGCATGCGCCCGAGAAGATAACGGAAGAGCTTAACGCGGATGAGAAAAATGCGATAAGGTTGCTGATAAAAGGGCTTAAAGGCGATCTAAAAGATGAAGACATACAAACAAGCATATTTGATATTGCAAGAGAAAATTCTGTTGAGCCTAAGAGATTTTTCTATATATTGTACCAGATAATCCTGAGCAGGGATTCTGGCCCAAGGCTGGGGCCGTTTATAATAGTTATTGGAAAGGAAAATATAATAGGGCTTTTGGAAGAAATTGTATAATCACAAAAATTCATTCAATCTTCTTATCGCGTGCAGTTTATCCTGCTCACCGATTTTTGCATGGTTAATTGCATTTTTCAGCATTTCAGTTGTCGAGTCCATGTTTTTCCTGTCAACTGGATAAGGAATGCCGTCCTTGCCGCCGTGGGCAAAGCTGAATTTTGCAGGGTCTTTCCATGATAATGAAGAGCCGTATATAATTTCAGATATCAGGGCAAGTGCCCGAACAGCTTTAGGCCCGATGCCGCGAATGGCTAAAAGCTCTTCATATTTATCTGGCTGGATTTCATATGCACTCTGCAGCGCGGTGATAGTCTGCTTGCTAAGGTTCCTTATTTCGTGGCATTTTGGAAGATCTAGTTTTTCTACCTTGATAGAGAAATCTCTGAGAGTATTCTGCCCTGACAGCTTTTTTCCAATATTCTCCTTGACCAGATCTATAGAGGCGCTCCTTGCTTCTTTGCTTTCTTTTGCAACCATGTTAAGGACTTCTTTTTCCTGTTTGTCGCAACAAATCGCAGAGTGCGGCTCTTCGACAAATGAATTAAAACCAGAAAGCCAGTGATAGCGACGAGCATAGCGGTTAATTGTATTCATGCCCTGCTGTATAACTGCCCAGCTGCCATCTTCGGTGAAGATAAAGCAATGATGATAAAGATTATAGCCATCCTGGACTGCTGTATTATCTACTTTAGCTGACATCTTTGATGAATAGACAAGCTCTTCTGTTTTCTTTGTGGATAGCGAGAATGCTTCTGCAAATTTTTCTATCTCGCTTGGTGTTTTTCTGCTTGTTTTGCCTTTGCCGCCGCAGATTGCTATGCCTAGTTCAGGCTTTAGTGCTTCTTTTAGTGCGCCACAAGTAACTGTAGTTGTGCCTGATGAGTGCCAGTCATAACCAAGAACGCAGGAAAGTGACTGGAACCAGAATGGGTCAGATAATCTTCGCAGCAGCTCGTCTTTAGAATATTCATAAATTATAACGTCTGTTATCTCTTTGGCTAATTTTACCATTCTGCTGAATAACCAAGGCGGTGCTCTTCCAGGATGCAGTGGTAGATTTGCAATGCCTGTTTGTCTCATGCTTAGAATAAGGGGAGAAAATGATTAAAATCTAAAAATGGTATTTAAAATGCTTTTTTATATTTTTAGATTAAAGATATTAACCAGTGGTAAAATGGTAACTGCTGAAAAGGGAGAAGAATTCATAGATGCTCCAAAACTTATTGTTGATTTAAAAGAAGCCAGAGAAGTGGTAAGAAACTCTGAACTAAACCAGAGGGTTTTTGCTGCTTTGCTAGGATTCTATGAGGTTAGTGATGAACTGTATAGAGCTAATGATCATGGAAAGAAATATTGTTATGAAATATCTTTAGAAGAAATAGGCGAGCTTGTTGAAGAAGACCCAAGACAACTGAAAGAAACTATTAAATCATTCTGCAAGATTGGTTTACTAAGCAAGGGTATTAATAGTTATTTTCATCCTAGGCAACCGGAATACATAGAAAAAACCTCTAGAAATTATATACTTTTTGAAGATTATTTAAAAAAATTATGTAAAGATTAAACTATAGTGAATTTGTTCTTTACAGAAAACCTATTCTCTGCAAGCTTCGCTTGACGCTAGGATGGTTTGTCTCGATTTTATCAAGTTCTTCCTTGGTAAACCATTTAGCATCAGCAGCATCGCTGCTTGGCTTAAGCTTGCCGCCAACTATTTTGCAGAGGTAGTTCAGGAAAATATAATGGCGCTCTTCGCCGACAATTGCCTCATCAACTTCTATAAGCTTTATAGGCTCGACCTCAAGGCCTGTTTCCTCGTTGGCTTCTCTTTTGACTGCATCTAAAATGCGCTCGCCGAATTCGACTTTGCCGCCAGGCACTGTCCACTTGCCGCTCCAAGAGCCTTTGGTATCATTGAATTTTATTAGCAGTATTTTGTTGCCTTCGATGATAAATGTGCCTGTTACTGTAATAGGATATCTTTTCTGTTCTTGCATTAACTTAATTAGAAGAAAAAGTATTTATTTTACCTTAGTTCAAAAAAATAGAATGCCTGTTTTCCGAGCACCAATTCTGATACATTGTAACCATTTTTTCCCAACCCTTTTGTAACAGCATCTCCTAAACCATCTTGAGTTTCAATTAAATAGATGCTATCAGGCCGATCAAAAAGCCTGACAGGAAATTCGCTGGTTTTGCTTACTATGATACCCTTATGAGAACCAGAAGCACATACTTCGCATTTTCTTTTATAAACATAAGGCAGGCTATTATATATAGAATTTAGAATTTTCTCTGCTTCTTCATCAGATACCATTTAATATGTTTATCGTTAAATTTTATAAAGCTTTTTGCCTTTCATAAAAAAAGGTTCCAATTACAACATAGGGATATTTTTACATGAATATGATTAGCAGCAGAGAATTTTTAAAACTCAATCTTACCAAGTATGCCTTTCTCAGGCCCTGTTATTTCAGCTGTTACATGAATATAATAAGCAAGCCCTGAACCTGTAATCTTGTCTTTTAGCAATTCATCAACTTGGAAAATACCTGCAGAATTAGACATCGATATCTTGATCTGAACAAGCTTCTCGTTTGCCCCTCCTTTTGCTATATTAATGTCTTCTATGGCCATAGCACTCACACCATGGATATCTTTTTTCCCTGCTTCAAATGGTATTCGTGCCCTGCCCTCTGCCATGTCAAGGCCGTCTGCAATGCGCACTACTCCTCCTTCAACAGTAAGTGGGGGTACGAGCGTGTCATGGAACGTCATTGCATGCAGTATCTCTGATGTCATTATCTCAAGTTTTTCAGGGGGATAGCTCTTGAGCAACCTTTCAAGTACAGGTCGCGCTACTGTAATGCCGTAGAGGTCGTGCTTCTCCCTGTGCACAACCATTCCGATATCATGAATGAATGATGCCATAACTACTACGACTTCAGCATCTTCCATGTCCATGCCATCTTTTTCATAGTTCTTCACAATGCTTGGAACTACACCCCCAGATGTAAGTATCCTCAGAATTTTCAGTGCGATGTTGGCTACGATTTTCGAATGCGTTGAGCCATGATCCGAATAGCCAAGCCTGTCTACTGCAGTTATATTTGCGCACTTGAGCATTTGCTCAAGCCTTTTATCTTTTTCGATCAACGCTACTATGCGTCGTAGTTTCTTATTTTTCTTTGAAGGAATATTAAATTTCATATTATAATGCCTTCTCAAGCTTCGCTACCAGCATTTTGGTCTGCACAGCAACATCAGGATTAATTGATATCGAGTCGATACCGCACTCTACTAAGAATTTAGTAAAGTCCGGGTAGTCACTTGGCGCCTGGCCGCATATGCCAACAGGTGTCTTGTTCTTGTGCGCAGTTCTTATTAGCTGCGAGATCATGCGCTTTACAGCAAGGTTGCGTTCATTGAACTCGTGTGCGAGCATGCTATTGTCGCGATCTAATCCGAGGACTAACTGTGTCAAATCGTTTGAGCCTATGGAGAAAAAATCGAATATTCTAGAGAACTGGTCTGCGAGAATAACGTTAGATGGTATTTCTGCCATGACACCTATGCTGCATTTTACCTTTTCTTCTTTGACGATTTTCAAAACTGCTTTTGCTTCTTCGATTGTTCTGCAAAAAGGCACCATCATCTTGATATTCGTAAGCCCCATCTCGTCAATAACTTTTTTAAAGGCTTTGCATTCAAGCCGGAAGGCAGGCTCGAACTCCTTGCTGATATAGCGTGATGCGCCACGCCATCCTATCATCGGGTTTTCTTCTGCTGGCTCATAGGCAGAGCCGCCTTTTAGCGTGCGGTATTCGTTGGTTTTGAAATCAGATAAGCGAACTATAACAGGTCGCGGATAAAACGCAGCAAGTATCTTGGCAATGCCGTATGCGAGCTTGTCTACAAAAACTGCCTCTTTTTTCTGTTTTATCATCTCCAGTGGATGAACGCCGATAAAGGAGGATATTATAAACTCTTCTCTTGCAAGGCCGACGCCATCAACAGGCAATAAAGAAACCTCAACTGCTTCTTCTGGCATACCTATGTTAACCAGTATATGGGTTTTGGTTCTTGGAATATCTTTTATGCTTCTTTCTGTAACGAAGAATTTCAGTGGGCCATACCATATCTTGCCTGTTTCTTCTGTGCAGTCCATTGTAACTAGCTGGTTGCTTTTTAGCCGCTTGGTTGCATTAGGCACGCCAACAATACAAGGAACACCAAGCTCGCGGGAAACAATTGCAGCGTGGCTTGTTCGACCACCTTCCTCTGTTATTATGCCTGCAGCTATCTTCATTATCGGCTCCCAGTCAGGGTCTGTCTTGCGTGTTACAAGAATCTGGCCTTTGCTGAATTTTTGTATGTCTTTTGCATCTTTTATTATAACAACAGGGCCTGATGCAATCTTCCTGCCTACAGCAAGACCCTGGGCAATTACCTTGCTTTTTTGCTTTAGCCGGAATTCCTGATAGATGTTTTTATTTTTCATTGCATAAACAGTTTCCGGCCTTGCCTGAAGGATGTATAATTTATTATCGCTGCCTTTGGCCCATTCTATGTCCATTGGCATTTGATAGTGTTTTTCAATCAGCTTTGCGTACCTTCCGAGCTCTTCTGCCTCCTTATCGCTGATGGAGAATTTAGTTTGAAGGCTTTTTGGCACGCTTTTTTTCTTTACACCTGCTAAAGACCGCACTTCCATTATGTGCTTTCTACCAAGCTTCTTGTCAATTATCTTGCATTTTTCTTTGAAAATCCATATCTCATCAGGCACTACCTTGCCCTGCACTATGTAATCACCAAGACCGTAGCTGCTGTTGATTACTGTAAAATTTTTATGGCCTGAGTCAGGGTCGATGGTAAACATAACGCCGCTTACCTTGCTAAATATCTGTTTCTGCACAGCAACTGTTAAATAAACTTTAAAATGATCAAAGCCTTTGTCTTCGCGGTATGAGATTGCACGGTCTGTGAACAAAGAAGTAAAGCAATCACGAACACGTGTTAATATATTTTTTTCAGAAACATTTAGGAAGCTTTCATGCTGGCCTGCAAAGCTCGCATTCGGCAGGTCTTCGGCAGTAGCACTACTTCGTGTGGCAACATATTTGCTCTTTAATTTCCGGAATGCAGAAAGGATCTCTAAAGCTAGGTCTTCTGGGAAGGCTGCGCCTTTTATTAATGAACGTACTGATGATCCTGCTTTCTTAAGCTCATGTATATTTTTCAGGTCTGCTGCTTTAATTATATGCCTTATTTTTCTGTCCAGATTATTTTTATTTATAAAATAATTGTAGGCTTCTGCTGTTACTGCAAAGCCATTCGGAACTGGCAGGCCTATGGACAGCATTTCACCGAGAGAAGCAGTTTTTCCGCCAACAAGCGGTACGTCCTTCTTTCTGATTTTTTTAAAGAAGATTATATGCTTAGTCATGAACTCACTTAATTATTATGGTTTTTTCGATATTAAATACCTATAAGCAGAGTCTAATATTCTTTTTTGCGTGTCATATGTCAGTGTTTTTCTGGCTTCTTTGTAAGGAAGCCATTTAAAGGCTGAGTGCTCGAACGACAATTTTATATCGCCTTTGATATATTCGACGAGAAAGACAGAGTGCGAGCTGCCTGTTATACCGACTAATTTAAACCGCTTCGGGTGCTGGTATTCCATTTTCTCAGGAAGCTTATGAATAATTTTTACTTCTTCTAAACCAGTTTCTTCTCTAATCTCGCGGAGAACTGCTGATTCATCATTTTCTTTGCCTTTTTTGATGCCGCCTTTGGGGAATTCCCATCCGTGCCAAAGAAATTTTCTCCTGAGTATCAGGAACTCATAAACATTTTCTTTTACACGCCTGAAGATTATGCCTACTGCACCGAGTCTTATCATAGGATTAGAATTGGTGAAAAAGGATAAAAGTGCATTATTAACTAAAAAGTTTACCGCATTCTTCGTACATCCATTTTATTCTTACTCTTTCGTCTCCATTTAGAACTGGATAACTTAAGTTAATGGCGCTTATTGCTAAATAATGTCCATGATATTTTTTTGTTATTATGCTTAATTGGTAGCTAGGAAAATCAATTATATAAATTCCTCTAAATTTTTCATAGTGACCTTTATTATATTTGCCTAGCCAACCCTCCTGAAATTCATTTTTTAGTTTTTCGTGAAGCGGTTTTTTATCTTCAGGAAAATAAAACCTATTATGCAGTTTAGTTATTCCTCGATTAGTTAGAAATACAGCTATGTTCTTTGCTTGAAGCAGCGGCTCTCCCTTAGGTATAACAGGTGCTGCTTCCAATAATGGCATTCCTTGATATTTAGTCATAACTAGCCTATTTCAGAAAGCTTCTTAAATTATGCGAGGGGCCGGATTCGAACCGACGAAGGCACTAAGCCACTAGGTATCTTAATAACAGATACTTCTGAGCTTGGCCCTTAGTTAACCTAAGCCTAGCCCCTTAGACCACTTGGGTACCCTCGCGTGAAGCTTTTTTGAAAAAAGCTTCTGCAAAAATGGAGCGCACGCGCTTCCACTGAACTGAGGCTTACGCCTTCCACTAAATGCATATATCTATTAACAATTTATAAAGGTTTTTTGGCTTCAATGAAGATGTTCTTCCTGTTCTTGTAGCCGGATATATAAGACTTTGTGATTTTCAAGCCGGCTTTTGTTACTTTATCTGCAAGCTCTTTTTCATCAAAGAAATAGTAATACCGCATGATTTTTTTGCCTTTGCAGGGCCAAGCTTTTAGCTTTTCTCTTTTTTCACCTTTATACCAGACTGATATCAGTGCAGTCGCTCCTGGCTTCAGCACGCGCCTTATCTCATTAAGCGGCTTTTCTATTTTGCCGCCTTTTATTATATGGAGAACTGCTATGCAGATAACTGCGTCAAAGAAATTATCAGCAAAGGGCAAAGCTGCTGCGTCTGCTTTTTTTAAGGCAACTGCCATATTATGCTCTTTGCAGTATTCCTTAGCAGCTTTTATCATTTTCTCAGAGAAATCTGTGCCATACAGCTCGCTGCCATCTTTGCTTGCTGTTTTAAGGTTCCTGCAGTTGCCACATCCTATTTCGAGAATCCTGCCTTTTTTGTTCTTCAAGAACTCTGCTATTTCCGGATAGCATGGTTTCTGCCTGTTTTCTGACCAGCTTTCGGCAATCTTGTCCCAGATTTCTTCTTGATTGATATTATCCTTCATTCAAAGTCCCACCAGGCCCAAAAAGAATTTTCCTAAATATATAATCAACACTGCGTTAAAAATCGCGTTGAATACAGGATAGACTATATCAGGCGGCTTGCCTGCGAGCCTGTCGACAGCGACATAGATTATCTCTTTGGCTATCCATACGCCTATGAATATCAAAAGGAATGACTGCTGGGCAAGGATGCCGGCAACAGCTGCGCCTATTGCTTCTACGAAATTATATGGCGATGGCGTGAATAACGGCCACTCAGGCGGTGATGATGGTATAAGCATGTATCTCAGACCATAGAGTATTGGGACAGAGATAATGGTAAAAATGAAGGCGATTACAGGACCAAATATTATGCCGAGCATTACTGTTGCTATGGTGGTTAATTCAATGCCAAAGCGGTGTACAGGCCCTATTCCTAATATAATCTTATCGAACCATAGGACTGCGTAAATTATTGCTATAAACGGGTTTATTATATATAAAACGAGAAATACAGCTACTAGGCTAAGTATCAAATATTTGACATTATTTCTCTTTGTCATATGCTTCTTACCCAGAATTTATTATTCATTCTTATGATATTCAAATTTTTTATACTAAAACACATGTTTCTTTTCGCTTTTGGAATATTCAAAATGACATCTCCTGTGTTCTTTGCAGATGTCTTTCTGACTTCTTGCCATTTTAATCTGCCTCTGTAGAAGTCAAAAATACTTAGAACAAAGTTGTTATTGAAGTGTTCCGATGCAGGTTGCTGTGTCTGCACGACTATTAATATCTGGTGTCATATAGCCTATCACTACTCTAAAGGAGAACAATTCGCCTTTATTTCCGGGATAATAATATCCAGTACCTGTTATTGTAAATTTCTGTGATGCAGATGGTTGTCTATTTCCTTTAAGCGGTCCTGCATTATTGTTATTAAGTATAGCCATTGACAATATGCTTACATTCTGATTACCATTCAAAAGCTCAATGGTATAGGTTCCGTCTGTTTTGAATTGATGGCTCTGAAATATAAAATAATTAAACCCTGTGCAATTTGATGGTATAGTTGTTGTAGTAGTGCTTGTGACTGTAGTACCTGTTATCAGCGTTGTAGCAGGATAAGTTGTTGTAGTAGTTTCAATACATCCACTAACTGCTACGATAAGGACAAATAAAGCTAAAATCAGCCATTTCATATAGTATTATTATCTTCTCTGTTATTTAACTCTTAGAGAAGACTATGAATTTCTTTATGCTCCTGCTGGGATTTGAACCCAGGTCTCGGCCTACCCCGTTTTTGCTCAAGCTTTTCTTAAAAGCTTGACTCGAGAGGGCCGCATCCTTGCCGGGCTAGACTACAGGAGCAGTAGAATAAGATTATGGAAAAATGCTTTTAATAGTTAACATTCCTAGAAGCGAAAGCTTTTAAGGGACTAAAGATATAGTAAAAGAAATATAGTTCTGTTGTTGCCATAGTGACAGCAATGCCAAAGATAGAGAAAGGTAATGCTAAGATTTCTTCAAACGGAAATCAAAAAAACAACAAGCTTCTTATTGAGTATGCACGTTCTAAAACAGAGCCTATTTTAAAGGAATTTGATACTCCTATCAAAGGTATTTCTGATGCTGAGGCTAATAGACGCCTAGAAAAATACGGACATAATGAACTCGCCAAAAAAAAAGGCATTTCAGTTATTAATATGATTTTTTCAAAATTTTGTAATCCTCTTGTTGTCCTTCTCATTGTCATTGTTATATTCTCTGTATACTTTGGCGAAGACATAAGCGCTCTGTTTGTATTCATAATGATTTTAATAAGCGTTTTCTTGGCTTTTTTTCAGGAATACAAATCAGAAAAGGCGGTAGAAAAATTGAATGAGCTTGTACGCACAAAGGTAGAAGTTCACAGGGATGGTATGGAAAAGGAAATAGATATAAGGAAGATTGTGCCTGGAGATATTGTTGATTTATTTGCAGGTGATATGATACCTGCTGACCTAAGAATAATTTCCTGTAAGGACTTGTTTATCAACCAAGCCTCTTTAACAGGAGAGTCTTTCCCTGTTGAGAAAATTGCTGATACGATCGATCCAAAAAGCACTTCACTAACCGAATTAAATAACATAGCATTTATGGGTTCAAGCGTTGTAAGCGGAACAGGACTCGGACTTGTCCTCAAGACAGGTATCAATACCCAGTTCGGAGAAATTTCTAAGAAGATTGCAACAACTGGCATAGAAACAAGCTTCGAAAAGGGTATAAAACAATTTGTCATGCTTATGATACGCTTTATGCTTATTTTAGTTATTTTCATTTTTTTCGTAATCTTATTTTTAAAGCATGGTTCCTTTAAGGATGCCCTGCTATTTTCACTGGCTGTTACAGTTGGTCTTACGCCTGAAATGCTGCCTATGCTTGTTACTATCAACCTATCAAAGGGTGCTACACAAATGGCGAAAAAAAAGGTCATTGTTAAAAGACTAAATTCAATACAGAATTTTGGCGCCATGGATGTTCTTTGTACAGACAAGACAGGAACACTTACTCTTAACAAAATTATCCTCGAGGTGCATTGCGATGTTACAGGAAGGGGAAATGAGGATGTACTAAAATATGCTTATATCAACAGTTCATACCAGACAGGGCTTAAAAATCTTCTTGACAGAGCTATACTTAATCACGAAAAATTAGTAGTAAAGAATTTCAAAAAAATAGATGAAATACCATTTGATTTTTCAAGGAAGATAATGTCTGTTGTTGTCAGGATGAACCATAAGCATGTCATAATTTCAAAGGGGGCTCCTGAGGAGATATTCGAACGTTGCACTCACTATGAATTAGACGACAAAATACATGCCATGCATAGGGATATACTTTCTAACCTGAAAAAAGAGTATGATAACCTCAGTGGAAAAGGCTTCAGGGTATTGGCTGTTGCCTACAGGGAAATCGAAAAAGAAAAAGATGTATATTCAAAGGATGATGAAAAGGATTTGGTGCTTAAAGGGTATGTAGCATTCCTTGACCCGGCAAAGCCAACAGCGAAAGAGACACTTACTTTGCTAAAAAAACTCAACATCGAGGTTAAAGTCCTGACAGGGGATAATGAATTTGTCACCAAAAAGATATGTGATGATGTTGGCCTCGAGACAAAGGGAATAGTCACTGGAAACCATCTAGATAACCTCAGTGATAAGGAGCTTGGGGAATTGGTTGAAAAAACAAATATTTTTGCACTCCTTACACCTATACAGAAGGAGAGGATAATAAAGTCTTTGCATAATAACAAGCATATTGTAGGATATCTAGGAGATGGCATCAATGATGCACCTTCGCTAAAGACATCTGATATTGGTATAACAGTGAATAATGCAGTTGACATAGCCAAGGAATCAGCAGACATAATTCTTCTTGAGAAAAGCCTCAGGGTACTTGAGGATGGTGTATTAGAGGGTAGAAAGGTTTTTGGCAATATTATCAAGTATGTTAAGATGGGTGCAAGCTCGAATTTCGGTAATATGCTAAGCATGACAGGCGCAACTTTAATCATTCCATTCTTGCCGATGCTTCCTATACAGATACTTCTTAATAATCTTCTTTATGATTTTTCACAGGTATCTCTGCCTACAGACGATGTTGACAAGGAATATCTAGAAAAACCCAGGCCATGGGATATAAGTTTTATCAAGAAATTCATTATATCCATAGGACCGTTGAGCTCTATCTTTGATTTTTTGACTTTTGGTGTCATGTGGTTTATTTTCTTGGCTTCCAATCTTACTCCTTATACGCAGTCATTGTTTCATACCGGCTGGTTCCTTGAATCGCTTTGCACTCAGACGCTGGTTGTTTATATAATAAGAACCAATAAGATACCTTTCATCCAAAGCAGACCTAGCAAGTATCTTATAGCAACTACATTACTGATTCTTTTTGGGGCACTCATCATACTATTTTCTCCGTTGGCACATGCCTTCGGCTTTGTAGGGCTTCCAATACTTTATTTTGTTATTCTGTTCGGGATGATAGTTGCATATCTAGTTCTGGTCCAGTTTGTAAAGACATGGGTTGTAAAAAGGTACGGTTACCAGTAGTTAATTAGAATGTTTGCACTCTTCTGTAAGTGGGCATCTGTCACACAATGGTTCTTTTTTGCAGAAGTTCTTGGCTAGATTGACTATAAGGGCGTGGAATTCCTTGTATATTTCTACGTCTTTAGGCAGCTTTTTTTCGAAAAGCGCTCTGACTTCTTCGTAATCCTCATTGCCTTTAAGCATGCCTAGCCTTTCAAAGATTCTTTTGGTGTAGGCATCAACAACGAAATATGGCTTGTTATATGCATAAAGAAGCATAGAGTCAGCTGTTTCAGGGCCAATGCCCCATAAACTGAGGAGATTTTCTCTAGTGACATTGCCTGAAAAGTTTGCAAAGATCTTCAGTTTCTTGGCTTTTTGCTTGTAGTAGCCAGATGATCTTATTAAGGCAGAAAGCTTGCTTATGTTTGCGTTTTTTATAGCTTCTTTTGTTAACATCCTGTTTTTTATCAGATTATCGATCGCTTTTTCAACATTCTGCCAGTTGGTGTTCTGAGTTAGAATTGCTCCTACACAAATTTCGAATCGCGAATCCAGAATTTTACTATTTTTGTTTGTGACCGGCCACCAGTGCTGCGGG
>CAIKBN010000008.1 GCA_903825675.1 uncultured archaeon | reverse complement strand
TGTGACCAATGAAGGCTTAAAAAGAAATCTTAAGATAGAAGATAAATGGATTCTATCAAAGCTTAATCTATTAATAGAAACCTGCACAGCTTATTTCAGTAATTATAGTTGCCACAAAGCAGCGCAGGAAATCCACGAATTTATAGTAAATGATTTTTCAAGATGGTATATCAAGATTATAAGAAACAGGACATGGCCAGCATACGAAGGCAAGGACAAAGCAGCTGCATTCTATACCCTGCTCGAAGTCGCAAGAACCTTATCAAAGCTTATCGCGCCGGTATGCCCGTTCCTTGCAGAACATGCATATAGTCTATCAGGTATTGACGAATCCGTCCACCTAAGCAATTGGCCAGTCTCCAAAAAGAAACTCAGAAACAAAAAGCTGGAAAAAGACATGGAAACAGCAAAAAAAGTTGTTGAGCTTGCCAATAGCATAAGAAAAGAAAAAGGAATAAAGCTCAGATGGCCTCTGCAGTTATTGACAGTAAACAAGCGCCTCTGTGGCATGAAAAATCTTCTTGCTGAGATGTGCAACGTAAAGAAAGTTGAGTTTAAATCAGACTTTAAGGAAACCAAAGAAACTGAAGGTATAAAGATCTATCTCGAAACGGAAATAACTGACGAATTAAAAAAAGAGGCCTTGCTTCGGGAAGTTATAAGAAAAATTCAGGGCATGAGAAAGAATAACGGTTATATTGTAAAAGACCGTATATCGCTATTTATCAGTACCGATGAGCTCAAGCAATTCGAGAAAGAAATAAAAAAGGCAGTAGGCGCATCTGCAGTTAAGTACCAATTGCCTGAAAAAGGCGAAGAGCTTGTATTTGAAGATAAAAGGATTGAGATTTACATAAGGCGGGAATAATCATGAGTGCAAAAGATTTTCTTAAAACCATAAAGCCTAATGATAGTGTTGTAATTATATTCAACAATGACGCAGACGGTATGTGTTCCTGCGTACTGATTAGCCTTTTTCTCGATAACTTTGTAAAAATAGAAAACAAGCCGTTTATTATTCCACAACCAATGCCCATGGACAAGAATCTCATACAGAGAATACAGACAACCCTGCCAACCAAGCTGATCTTTCTTGATCTTGCAGCAGACCAGCAGCAAAATATGCTGAAAAGATTTTCAGGAATAAGTAATATCCTCATAATAGACCACCACCAGGTTACCAAAAATATGAACAGTAAAACCATAACCCATCATAACCCAAGATTCAAGAACTCAAAAATATACCAGTCCACTGCGTATTTGACATATAAAATATGTTCAGAGCTTACTGACATGTCTGATTATTTGTGGATAGCTGCTGTTGGCATGGTAGCTGACTATAATCTGGATGACTCAGGCGACCTGGTAGAAGCTGCAAAGAAAAAATACAGAATAACCGAACTGAGGGATTCTATCATCTCAAAAATAGCTGAAATGATATCAGCATCTCGAGCAACCCGGGCGCTTAGCAACGAAGAGATAGTAAATATAATAATCATCACGAAAAATCCAGAGGATTTTCCAGAAGCCAACGATAAGCTCATAGACTCGTACAAAAAAATAGAGACTGAAATAATGGCAATAATGATTGACACGGAAAAAAGCAGCGAAAAAACAGGCAAGATTATATTCTATAACATAAAATCTAAGTTCAATCTTCGGTCAGACATATCTACAAGAATAAGCGAAAAATACCCTGACAAGCTTGTAGTGATCTACGAAATTTCAGGCAGCAGAGTTAAGCTCTCTGCAAGGAACCAGAAAAATATAGACGTGGGCAAGATACTCGAAAAAGCATCTGAAAAAATGGATGCCTCAGCAGGTGGCCATGACAAAGCAGCAGGTGCAACCTTGAATACAAAAGACTGGGAAGCCTTCAAAGAAAACCTTATTTCCTTGCTAGGATAAAGGCATGCTTTTCCTCATGCGGCTCTAAATTGATCGTCTGCAAAACAGTAAAACCAGCCTCTTCAAGCTTCTTTGCCTCTTCCTTGTAAATCTTATCTGGCTTCTTCGTGACATCTATGCTCTGCGACTTGATAGCAATCATAATATAACCACAATCTAAAAACTCTTCTGCATTCCTTATTGCTATTTCAGTCTCCTGTGGATCAGCTATATCAACAAAAACAACATCGCAATACTCAACAAATGAATACGCTTCAGGCTTTCTCGCATCAGCAAGTATAGGAACAATATTTTTCCTCTCCTTTGCAAGATTAATCAGTGGATGAAATACGCGCTCAGAAAATTCAACAGCATATATCACGCCATCATGACCTATTATATCACTTACATGCGAGCAGGTCGTTCCAGTAGAAGCGCCTAGATAAAGCACCTTAGTCTTCTCTTTTATTGATAATTCCTTTAATCCATTAACTATAGCAGCAGCAAGCTTGCTTCTATTAGGCTCCCATTCGCGATACTCGCAATCCTTTTTCACCAGCTTTTCGCCATAGACCTTTTTACCAGGAACAAGATTAATTGTATATAACTGCCTTCCTTCTTTGAAAATGCCTGGAAATATTTGCTTCATTTTAAAAACACCTCAATGTTTTTGAAATAGCCTGAGTCATAATTACACCAATAAAACTGAAGTACCGAAGGTACTTATTTTGTTTATCAGTTCATCGCCTTTATATCATCTTCTAATTCCTTTTTCAATTTTTCTGAATCATCCCTGGCTGAGTAGAAATCTATGCGCGCAGCTAACATTAATTTTGATGCCAGCAACCTTGCAGCCTTTCCCTTTTTGTCATCAGCTGCGTTCTGTATATGCGAATCCATGAAAAGCAAGCCGAACTTGGGGCTCTTGCCTTGCTTTTTTAAGTGCCTGAATAGTGCCTTTTCCGCCCCTATTAATTGTATGGTGGAAGCAGGCATTCTTGCAAGCTTTTCCAGGGATCCAGCTGCTGAAAGAATTTTTACAGCAAGAAGCGGGTCTGTAAGCGAAGCAAAGTTAGGCATAACCTCTTTGGCAGTTGCTTTAACATAATTCTCTAAGCCTTTTCTTTGCTCAATAACATTATTTATGGTATTGGCATATTCTGTAATTATCTTTTCATCGCTGTCAGTTAATGCGGTTCCAGTGCTCTCCTTGAAATCAGGATAGTTCTCCCTTCTGCCATATTTTATTATTCTGTCAAGCATCTCTTTCTGAGATAGCTTTAGCTCTGGATAATGCAATGAATACCACTCATGCAGCCGCTCTAAAAGCAGATTTATTATCTTGATCACATCTTCCAAAGCACAGCTGGCTTGTATAAGCAACCTGTCTCTTGCTATGGAGCCTTTCATCCTTTTTCTTGATAAAGCAATGCCAAAAGCAGAAAGAAACTCATTGAACTCTTTATCATTCTTAGCAAAACCGAGCGATATAGCATACTCTCTTAAATGCCTTCGCATAATTCTGCTTGCTTTTTCATTCTCTATTACATCATAACCCTTTATTGCAGAAACAAAATCCTCTGGCAATTCGCATAATGCCTCTAAGACCTTGTTAGGGTCTTTGCCAAACAGCTTATAATATAGCAAGTCACCCTTTTCAAGAAACGCAAAAAACCCTATAGGAGACCGCGAAACTAGTGCCCTCATACGTATTTAAAAAGTAGCAAGCTATTAAAATCTTATCTTATGTGTAATTTAGGTGATTGATATCGGAAGAATAAGAACAGATGACATAAAAAAGACGTCTCGTGTGCTAATAAATAAATATCCAGACAAATTTAGCATTGATATTGAAAAAAACAAGACTGCGCTAAACGAAATGAAAGTTATATTTGAGAAAAAGCTCAGAAACAGGATAGCTGGATACATAACAAGAACAGTTGTCGTAAACAATAAGAGAAAAGCTAGCTAAAGCCCAAAAGCTATATTCTTTTCCATTATTATCCTGAACCAGGGTGTATATTTCTCTGGATGCATTTTGATATCTTTTTTTAGTTCATTGCTATCTATAAACTTGAACTCATCTACCTCTTTCTTGTCTGGTTCTATTTTTCCATCATAAAAACCTACAAAAACATGGTCAAACTCGTTTTCAGTCAGCCCGTTATCAAACTCTGCCTTATAGATAAAGCTTGTTACCGCTTTCAGCTTGCAGTCAAATCCCATTTCCTCTTTCAGCCGCCTGTGAACTGCTTTTTTTATTCGCTCGTTAACAAGCGGATGGCTACAACAGGCATTGGTCCACAAGCCACCGCAATGGTATTTTGTTTTAGCCCTCTTGTGTATAAGCATCTGACCCTTTGAATTAAAAATAATTATAGAAAAAGCCCTGTGAAGTGCGCCTTTTTTATGCACTTCCATTTTCTCTGCAGAGCCTATTTTCTTATCTTTTTTATCAACAAGTATAAGCTTTTCTGGCATAAAAATTGTTT
>CAIKBN010000007.1 GCA_903825675.1 uncultured archaeon | reverse complement strand
CTCTTTCACTGCCGCTGTTTTTGGTTCTTCTTTTGGCTGTTCTTCTGGTTTTGCTTCTGTTGTTGGTTCTTGTTCTGCTGTTTTTTCTGGGGTTTCCTTATTCCCTTTAATTAATTTCATTTCTATTGATGCTATTCTTTTTTCGTAATTTTCCTTGAGCTCATTGTATGTCTGTTCAGATATTTTGGCTTGTCTGTATTCTTCGTTGAGGTATGAGAGCAACTCCTTAAGGTTTTTCAGCTTGGTTTCATTAGCTTCTTTATTTTTTTCTTCTGGCATCGTGCTCTCCTCATCTATTCTTTAATTATTTTTTTGTCAGACCGTGCTTTTCTAGGAATTCGTATGACTTCCTTACTCTTTTCTCTATTGATTCTAGATATGTTTCTGCCATCTTAAAGGCTGCTATTTTAGTTTTGTCCTTTGCTATATTAAGTTCTATTTCTATATCGTACATATCTATCTTATTTTCCTTGAGCTCAGCTACCATTTTTTCGATTTCTTCAATCTTCTTGCTTAGCTGGATGTATTTATTGAGTTCGTCGTCTGTCAGTGCGAATGGGCTGTGCAATAAAGGTCTGAAGCTGACGAACCAAGGCCTTCCGTTGTTGTATTCAGGATTCTGGAACAGGCCTGTACCTATTGTCAATCTTGTAATCTTTGAGGCGTAATCTAATCCATACTTAGACTTTACCCTTCCAATATCACCCTCGTATTTGGTTCTAAGCTGTATCTCATTGGCTATATTGGCTCTTATTGCGCCCTTAAAGTCTAACAGCACCTGAGATATGAGGAACAGGCCTATTCCCCATTTTCTAAATTCTCTGGCTGCTCTTTCTATTGCAACGTATCCCTTCTTACCACCATACTTCGGAAGCAGGCGGTGAACCTCGTCATAGACTAACAGGAGCTTAATTTCCTTGGATTCAGCTGGGCGCATATCGAATATTGCCTGTACGCTTCTTTTGACAAAGTTGTCTAATTTTTCCGGAGGCAGTCTGTTCATCACAAATACTGTCATTTCCCCAGGTTTCATATACTTCTTTATTTCTATGGGCATTTCAGGATCGTCTACAGGAATAATATTCGTCTTGAAGCTCTGGGCGCTGGTTGTTGATAACCCGAACTTAGAATACATGGCAAGCATAGGTTCCAGTTTGCAAGGTTTCATGAAACCTGTCCATTGTGCAGTAGGGTCGAAAACAATAATAGGGACCTTTCTCTTCAGAAGTTCTTCTGCGCACACCATTGCAGATACAGACTTGCCTGAACCGGTGCCGCCAGCTGCTATCGAGTGCATGATAAGCTGAGGGATATCTATGTAAGCCTTTCTGTCTGTTTCTGCTATCTTGCCAACTTCTATTGCACTAATGCCTGCTTTTGGCAGGGCATTGAAATCAATAGGTGCAACATACCTTGCTTTGGATTTCTTCACTGATATATAGGCAGAATACCATCGTTTTCCTATAATTGCGCTTGGCACGCCTCCTAGCAGAATTACATAGGTGATCCAGTTAAGGAAAATTACTCTAAGTAAAAACAACGGCCAAGGCAAGGTGCTTACTTCAAAGTTTTCTGCAGATATAGCATATTTTTTACCATACCAGTATGTTGCATTAACTGCTAATATATATTTGTCATCAGGGGTATTCTTAGGTATATTTATTGTTTTAGTAAAGGTCAGGACATTGTCGACTGCAATTGTTTCCTGGTTTTTAATTAACGCATTCTCACGATCATTCATTGGAGATATCATATAAGTCATTGTTATGTCTTCTACTGATGCGGTTTCTCCCATGTTTTTGATTGAAACCTCGAACACCAAATCATCGCCAGGATTAATGAAGTCTGTAAGTTTTTTCACTTGTACGTCGAGCAATGGTTCCTGTAAGATTTCAATAGTTATACTCAAAGGTATTCTGTGGGTTATGCTTCCTGAAGTAACAACTATTTCTCCGCTATATATGCCTGCCACAGCTGTTAACGGGGCATAGGCCTTGATGGATACTGTTTGCATGCTCTTTTCTTTCAAGGTAAATAAAGGTTTCTGAATAGTCAATAGGTTAAATACAGGCCCTTCGGCAGAAATTTTTACGTCAGCGCTAGTATCTAGGTTATTGGTAACTCCTATCGAGAATACCTTTTCTTCGTCAGGATGAAGCACTGTGTCGATTATGCTTGATTTAATTTCTAGTGGAACCGTTCCTTCTGGTCTGCCTGCTGTACCACCTGCACCTGTTCCAGCACCGCCTGCGCCAGCACCGCCTGCGCCAGCACCGCCTGCTCCTCCGCCGCCTGCACCGCCACCTCCGCCTCCGCCTCCTCCTCCGCCACCAGATGGCACTGTAGCAGGTGGTGTGCTTGGACAATCCAATG
>CAIKBN010000006.1 GCA_903825675.1 uncultured archaeon | reverse complement strand
CATGCCCCAAAGGTCTTAGAGAGCTTTAAATCACTCGTCGATACAGGTTGTGTCGAACTTTTAAGCGAGACCTATCATCATTCCCTTGCGTTTATCTATTCAAAAAAGGAATTCGAAGAACAGATAAAGCTTCATGACAAAAAAATAAAAAATCAATTCGGTTTTAGCCCGCAAGTCTTTAGAAATACAGAGCTTATCTACAACAATGAATTATCTAACTTCATAAGCAAGCTTGGCTATAAGGGCATCCTGACAGAAGGTGCAGACCATGTTCTTGGCTGGCGTAGCCCTAATTTCATCTACAAATCCAAAACAGCCAATATAAAATTGATGCTTAAAAACTACAGGCTTTCAGATGATATAGCCTTCCGTTTCGGTGAAAAAGGATGGAAGGAATACCCCCTGACTGCAGATAAATTTGCCCGGTGGGTTAATGCAATAAACGGAAACGGTCATGTTGTCAACCTTTTCATGGATTATGAGACATTCGGAGAGCATCAGTGGGCAGACAAAGGAATATTTGAATTCCTGAAAAGCCTGCCGCACGAAATATTAAAGCACCCTGATAATAATTTTGTCACTCCGTCTGAGGCGCTTTCTTTATATAACGCAGTAGCTGAATTAGACATACCTAAGCTTATCAGCTGGGCAGACATAGAACGCGACTTATCTGCATGGCTTGGCAACAGCATGCAGCAGGAATCAATCAAACAATTATATTTATTAGAAAGTAAAGTAGTAAGTCTTGGCATACCTGAATTAATTAACGACTGGAGAAAGCTCCAGACCTCAGACCATTTCTATTACATGTGCACCAAATGGTTTGCTGATGGGGATGTCCACAAGTATTTCAACCCGTTTGAATCCCCGTACGATGCATTCATATCATTCATGAACATTCTGAATGATTTAAAAATAAGAATCAAGGAGGCAGAAACAATGGAAATAAATGAAAAACTGAAAGATGTCACTGGAGACAAGGTCTTTTGGGTCCATGACGGAGAAGCTTTAAAAAACTTGAATGAGCTTGCAGAAGCATTGCGAAAAATGAAAAATGAGACCTTCAAGTATCACGTAACCTCAGAGAAGAACGACTTTTATAACTGGGTACGTGATGTAATTAACGACCATGAATTAGCAGGACAGATAAAAGCAATTAAAAACAGGTTGAAAGCATCTTCCATAGTGGCGAACAGGATAAAAGAAATAACAAAAGTGTGAGCTTAGTTTCGAGGATTGGGAATGAAGATATTGCTAGGCAATGGGAATCTTTTGGTTTATGTAGATAGATTTTCCCAGCTAAAAGACTTTTACTTTCCCTTCGCAGGCCAAGAGAATCATCTTGGCAAGCGTGAACATAAAATAGGTGTCTGGTGCGAAGGAAAAATAAGTTGGCTTGGCGAAGATTGGCAAACTGAAATAAATTATAAAAAAGATACCTTAGTAGGAAGAATAATTGCTAAAAATGACGTTCTAGGCATAGAGCTCGAAATCAACGACGTCGTCCACTATAAAAACGACATCTATATAAGAAAAATTGTTGTCAAAAACCTAAGAGACGAAAAAAGAGAAATAAGATTATTCTTAAGCCAGTACTTCAATATTTATGAAACTGATACCGGCAATACAGCTTATTTCAATCCGAAAAAAAATGCGATTATATATTATAAAAATAACCGTTACTTCCTTATATCCAGCTCTAAAGTCTTTGATGATTACGCAATAGGAAAATTCAATGTCTACGGCATGAAAGGTACATATATTGATGCAGAAGACGGAGAACTTAGCAAAAATGCCATAGATCATGGTACCGTGGACTCTGTTATCTCATTCCATCTGCCCCTTGAAAAAAAATCCGAAGCAGTTGTTTATTACTGGATAGCAGCTGGAAAAAAACACGGGGAGATCCTTGAACTTAATGACCATGTTCTGAAAAATAAGCCAGAAAACCTTATGGCTGAAACAGAAGCTTATTGGAAAAATTGGGTAAGCCGAATAAAACTGGATATAGATGAAGATATTCTGAACATGGTTAAGAGATCTTTGATGATCATAAGAGTCCATGCAGATAATCGAGGCGGTATTCTGGCATCCACTGATTCTGAGATACTTAAATTTTACAGAGACTCCTACAACTATATATGGCCAAGAGATGCTGCCTTCGCTGCTATTGCCCTAGATGATGCTGGATATAGCGACCTGAGCAGGAATTTCTTTATTTTTTGCAACAAGACCATAACAGATGAAGGCTATTTCCTGCCAAAATACAACCCGAATTATTCAGTCGGCAGTTCCTGGCATCCATGGATAAAGTATGGTAAGTTAAGATTGCCTATACAAGAGGATGAGACTGCTCTTGTTTTACATGCCTTGTGGAAACACTATGAAAAAACACAAGACATCATGTTCATAAAAAGCATTTATAAAAAACTGATAACAAAGGCGGCTGAATTTTTGGTTAACTTCCGTGAAAAAAATCTTACTAAAGAAAGCTATGACCTTTGGGAAGAAAAATTCGGCTCGCATGCTTTTACAGCATGCACAGTATACGCAGGCCTTGTAGCAGCAGCCAATTTTGCAAAATTATTAAAAAGGGTTTACGAATACAAAAAATTCTCTGATGCTGCAGAAGAAATCAAACAGGGTATAAAATCGGATTTTTATGATGAGAGAAACAGCATGTTCTTCAGGAGAATAAAAAACAGGGATTTTGAAATACTAAAGGAAACAAAAATAGACAGCAGCACTGGCTATGCTCTCCATGAGTTTGTTTTTGATGCAAACGACGAGATATTAACCAAAGAGATGAATACAATAAAAGAAAGGCTGACATGTAAAACAGATGTAGGGGGGTTAGCAAGATACGAGGAAGATGGTTACTATAGGGTCTCCAAAGACACACCCGGAAACCCTTGGTTCATATGCACCTTGTGGCTTGCCCAATACTACATAAAGATAGCCAAAAAGCTATCAGACTTAGAAGAAGCTAAAAAAATCCTGAAATGGACAGTAAAATATGCATCTTCAACAGGTCTCTTGTCAGAGCAGTTAAACCCGTTGACAGGCGAACAGGTTTCAGTATCTCCTCTCACATGGAGCCATTCGACCTTTGTTGAAACCGTCTTCAGGTACGCCAAAAAAGCAGAAACCATGAAGAATACGAGATAGAAATGCTGAGTACGACATTCTTCTAATCTGGAGTTCAGATTGTATCGAGTCCACATATATACGGGGTTATAGATAGATCTCGGTTTTTGAACGCTTAAATGTATTCTGAAGGATATAGAATTTATGGCTAGAAAAAAGAAAAAGCCAACAAATACGATTATCTCAAATAAAGATAAAAAAAGTAAATATATTTATATTATTGTCGTGGCATGTATCTTGTTATTACTCGCGTTAAATTCTTCATCTCCCTATCCATATTTTGTTGTATT
>CAIKBN010000005.1 GCA_903825675.1 uncultured archaeon | reverse complement strand
GCAGTTCGTTCATCAGGGCATCATCCAACTGCGAACGCCCGGCCGTATCCAGGATCAAGACGGTCACCCCGCTTTTTTGCGCCGCGCTGAATGCATGTTCAGCCAGAATCAGTATCCTGTTCGCACTGAAATTCTTGAATACCCTGTATTCAATATCATCTTTCATATTCTTCTCTACAGAATCAAAAAACTTAGTGTACTCGCCTATGTTGTTAAAAAGCAGTATATCCATATTATACCACACATTATTTTTATTTCATTTTAAGGTTCCCTGAACCTTGAAATAAACTCATACCATCACATATTATTTCATTTTTAATCGATCAACAACACGGAAGAAGTGGCCCATGATATGGCCTTTTTTCGCAGTCTCTGCCTCATCCCACATGTAGTTTATCATCTGTTCAGCAAGGTTAATGCCAGTTGCTTCTGTGATGCCTTCAAAATATACGTTAACATTAGCCTCAATAACAAGAGGGCCCCTCTCGCTCATGATAATGTCAACCCCAGTTATGCCAAGGCCAAGCGCCTTGGCTGTTCTTATTGCCAGGTCCTGTATCTCAGGCGGTAGTTTTATTTTCTTGCCAGTGCCACCAGCCCGATGTTAGCTCTTCTTTCACCCCTGCCTGCTTTTCTGCGCATAGCAGCAGCTACGCTGTTGCCAATGACAAGCGCACGTATATCCTCTCCAGGATTTTTTATATACTCCTCAACAAGGAAAGGCTTGTTCACGGTCTCCATAGTGTCAAGCAAAGGAATAGCAGATTGCCTGCTCTCTGCAAACATAACACCCTTGCCAAGCGAGCCATAAAGCAGTTTTATTACAACAGGATACTTTATCTTATCCAGCACACCCATCATAGCAGTCCTGGTTAAAGCAACATAAGTCTTTGGTATAGGTATTTCTGCCTTGTCCAGAACCTCCAGCGTCAGAAACTTGTTGTGCGTCGTAATTATCGACTCAGGCTTTAGCGGCAGGAAAACCCTATTTTCAAGAAGCTTGCAGATAAGGTAGCCGTAGTTCATGTAGGTTCTCGGTATCCTCGGAAGAACGCAGTCATAATCCGACAGTTTCGTGTGCTTTAGGTATACTTCGTTGTTCTTTATCCTTACATAAGGTATCTCTGCATAGGTCACCTTGTCAAATCTCTTCTTGGCTTCTTCTATCAGCCATAACTCCTGCTGCTTCTTTATCATTGGCCCTAAAATACAGACATCCACATTAACACCCTTATTTACGATGCTTCAAGACATCTACAATGCTCTCCATTACGCTCTTTTCACGTACCCTGGCATGCTCTCTCATATGATATAACAAAGCCTTTGATATGTTCTTGTTAGTTGCCTTTTCTATTGCACTGAAATTCGAGGCAAGTGAGATTGAAACAATCATGTCCTTGTATAGTGATACGAATCCATAACCAGAGCCAAGAGTTTTTGTTGCGTTTATCGCAAGCTCCTTAAGGCTGCTTCCAATATTTATGCTCCTTGTCTTCTTGCCATGCCTGGTTTCAACACAAGCTACCACATCATTGCCAACAACCACGCATTCTATTATAGGTTCTGTTATAGGTTCTTTTAATAAAATAGTCTCACCTTCCCTTCTCAGCCTGACCATGCCTCTTAGGTGCATCTTATCTTCTGTAACAGCTGACCTGCTTCCTATGAGCACCTCAACAGGATAGTTTATTCTGTCGAGAACAGCCTCAGTAGCTTTGTCAGAAAGGAAGTAATCCAGTTCCTGCGTAGGAAAGCCAGCCTCGCGCAGCTTAGCCAAGCCTACAACCCTTTTCTGAAATAGAAGCAGGCTCCGCATGCTGTACGGCACGTATACTTCGCTATCCTCAAGCGCAGAAACCACAGCAAGGAATATATCAAGATTATCACTTGGTATAGGCAGAATGCATTCAAAGTTAGAGAGTATCCTCTTTCCATAGATAATTTTATTTCCGCCGCCTGTCTTTATCCTGATTTCGTTTATCGGCGCATAGATAGCTTCCTCAAAAACAGCAGATGCCTTTTCTATCAGGGGAGCATCCTGATTCTTTCTTGCAGGATCCCCTATAATAGCAATCCTCATTTTAAAAACCTCTAAACAAACTGACGCACTCTGTGCGTCAATTCATTCTTGAAATAGATGCCACATCACTGCATCAAAGTGGATAAGATACGGCATCCTATGACCACACCTAATAATACATCTAACAATAATATTTGTTTTCCATTGTTTTAATAAGAATCCGATGGGGCCAGGAGGATTCGAACCCCCATTAGCTGATTTCATCCCTTTTTCACAGTTGCTTCAGCAACTCAAAGCTCCAAAACCTAGTCTGGAGCCAGCCGTCCTACCATTAGACTATAGCCCCGGTCTATAAGTTAATGCAGAAATATAGTTAAAAAGGTTTTGTGCTGAAATATTGCTTTCATTTTCGAAACACCTTAGTTGATACTACGGTATTTATACCGTTTCGAATTGAGATGCATAAAGATACCATAAAAACAAATAGACGAAAACTGCCTGACGCACAATGGTGCGTCTT
>CAIKBN010000004.1 GCA_903825675.1 uncultured archaeon | reverse complement strand
GAAAAGGCAGAAAAAATCAAAGCCGAGCTTGAGAAAAAGCATAAAAAGGCTTTTATAGTAATAATGAATGAAATAAGCAGCGACAAGCTACTGGGCATAGGTGTTGACGCATTCATAAATACTGCATGCCCAAGGCTGACAGACAACTGCTTTGACAAGCCGATAATAAATGCAGAAGATTTGAAAATTGTATTAGAATAATATTTATAATAAAGGGAAGATAATAGAAAAGGTGTCTTGTCTAATGAAGATAAATGTTTTAGAGCAAGATGATGAGAAGCTTAAAATAGAGATGAATGACCTTACTCTTGTAAACCTGCTGAATGAAAATATATGGAAAAAAAAGGTAAAGTATTCTGCTTATTCTGTTGAACACCCTTATTTATCAAAGCCTGTTCTTCTTGTAAAGAGCAGCAACCCTAAGCAGAGCATGATTGATGCTGCTGAACGCATAATAGAGGACGTGGAAGAGCTAAGAAAAAAGGCAGAGCATGCGCTGAAGTGAAAGATTAATTAAACCTTTTATCCTCTTTTCTTGATTATCTTATTATGAAGTTTTTCATAAAACCCGAAATCAGGATAATTGCATGGGATGATTGTGCTTTTCGCTTTAAGCAGAAGAGCGTGCGGATTGTTGGCGCTATCTTTCGCGGTGGAAAGTTCTTAGATGGTTTGCTATCTACAAGGATTGCAAAGGATGGTAATGATGCAACTGACTGCATAGCAGAAAGCATAGTGAAGAGCAGGCACTATGACCAGCTTTCGATCATAATGCTGGATGGCATAAGCTTTGCTGGCTTCAACCTTGTGGATATAAAGGAGCTGAATAAGAAAACAAAGCTGCCTGTTATAGTTATTCAGCGAAAAAAGCCGGATATAAAAAAGTTTACAGCAGCCTTAAAAATCTTCAAGGACAATAGAAAGAGAATGGTTAAAGCTGCAGGCAGGATCTACTACTTCAGGGATATTTTTTACCAGAAGAGTGGAATAAGCGTCGATGAATGTGAAAGTATACTAAGAGTTACATGCATCCGTTCCCATATACCGGAGCCTGTAAGAGTAGCGCATCTTATTGCCTCAGGCTTATCAGGTGAGAGTCATGGCCACGCATAAAAATAAGTATGTCAGGGATATTATAGAGGTAGTTTTAGCCTTTGTTGTCGCATGGCTTTTCTATCAGGCACTCGCACTAGCTGCAGGAACGCCAATGCCCATAGTTTCTGTTGAATCAGAGTCAATGGAGCCTATATTACATAAAGGCGATCTGGTGTTTATTCTAAGCCCGGAAAATCTAAAGGTTAAGGATATTATAATATACGAGCCGATGCAAAATTGCTTTGAGGCAGAAAAGACGATTATCCACAGGATCATTGGTTTTGCAGATGATGGCAAGTTTATAATAAAAGGTGACCATAATCCTATTCCTGACAGATGCAATGTTGATAAGTCACAAGCACGCGGCAAGGTTATACTTGCCATACCGCTTTTAGGCTATCCAAGAACTATTTTGTATGATGTGTTTCACATATAGTATTAGGCAAGAATGTCGCAAAATCGCGGACGTTAAACAATTTGAAAAATAATAAGAAAAAGGCGGGCGTCTTAGATTCTAAGGAAATGGAATCTTATCATGTCCATCCTGTCTTTGCCATAGCGTTTTTAACATTTTTATAGATGATTTTTCATCTAAATCTGTCAGTACACAACAAGAATTACTATATACTAAAACAACATGATCCAAAGGTAACTTGGCTTCCCCTGTTTCATACTTATTAGATACAACAGCAGCTTCGTTTACATATCCAGGTATTATTCCATCATATTCTCTTATAACCCCTGTTTCTCCAGGTTTAGGACCAAAAGTAGTATATTTCCCAAGTTCCTTGCCGTCTAATTTAATTACCCATTTTTTACCGTATTTTCCATCATAACTAAATTCAACTATTTCCGGGCCTTCTGTTCTTAGATTACCACCAACTATATCATTTAAGTATCTTGCAAAACGTTCTGCACCCGGCATACCAAATCCCAAGTAATGTGGGTGTGAAAGTAATTTTTGTGCATGATTTCTAAAACCATATCGTGCTTCAAGTTTTGCTGCAGCTTCTATGGATTGTGTATCTAATCCATAAATAGCACCACGAACTAATCCAGCATGAAAGCTATCAATAAATCCTCTTCGAACTCTGGGATCTTTCATTTGAGCTAATCTTGTTTCAAAATCAGTTATTTTATCTAATGTCATTTTTGATTCACTTGTATATCGTAATAAGTTAAGCTTTATAAATCTTTCTATTGTCACTACTATACAATAATAAATATATTGTTTATTTTTTCTGCTTTCTCAGGAAGTGATTTATCAGCCTTATGGCATTTAGTTTTATGAAGCCTGTTGCGTCTCTCTGGTCATAGCCGCCGGAGATATCCATGCTGGATTGG
>CAIKBN010000003.1 GCA_903825675.1 uncultured archaeon | reverse complement strand
TCTTTGCAGATGTCTTTATGACTTCAACTCGTAATGAAGTCAAAAATAAATAAATTCTAAAAAGAAAATTAAAAACTCTAGCACGAATACTCAGTCGGACCAGCAGGTGCTACTACCTTTACCATTTTGCCTACACAACTTGCAGCAAGTGTACAATTGGTCAATTTGGTAGGATTCAATACTGCATTCTGCCAATGCCCTGTGCATGTGCTATCAAGTGTACCAGCTACATATACTGAAAGTTCATTGGTTGTGTTTATATCACTGGTTCCGATATTGCTTACATACAAGCTTGTACCGAGTGTGCCGCCTGCAGAATCTATTCTGACTGCTTTGCTTAGTCTCTCAGTTGTCTGTTGTGCCTGCTTCTGTGTCTCTGTTCCTACAGTTGTCATTATGGTCGAGAAATACCCGAACGCAAAGCCGACTACTGCAATAGTTATTAGCAACAGAAGAATAGTTGCCACAACTGGCGTTATTCCCTTCACTTCATATCACCTAACTCTTTAATAGTGAAAAGCGGTATATAAAGATTTTTAGGCATTTCAAAAGAATTCAATATCATTTTCAGAACACCTTCAGGTTTTTGAATTGAGATGCTTAATAAAATATACGGCATCTCAGCTGACTAACATCGTAAGCAATATCTTTATTGCGATTAGCGCTGTAAGCGCGATCATAACTATCTTCATGCCCTTCTTTATTCCAGTTTTTTTGAACCCGTATGTTAATCCAACAAACAAGCCACCAAAATGCGCAATATAAGAAACATTGCCTGTAGGCTCTGCAATAAAGCCATAGAAATTGTAAAATGCATAAAAAGCGCCCAGAAGTGCCAGCGGCATCGGAATTATAAAAGGAGCAAATGAAAGGTCAATAGGCCTTAAAAGAATGCCAGCACCTATCAGCGCAAATATGCCAGCAGAAGCACCTACTGCTATTGAATCAAACGAATATACAAGCAAGGACATAAGGTCGCCTAGAAAAGAGCCCAGCAGGAATATAGCCAGCATTCGTGCAGAGCCAATCTCTTTCTCAACTGCCATGCCAAAGAAAAACAAAACAAATATATTGGATAATAGATGTACTAACCCACCATGCATGAATATAGAAGTTATCAATACATAAGGCCTTTCCAGCATATTATTGCCAGAAAATCCGTAGGTCTCATAAAATTTGTTTATGCCTGCTTCATCGCCTATAAAAAGCAGAGGAAAAAAGAACCCAGCCACGCACAGAAGTATCAGAAGAATTGTAAGCTTCACTCTAAAAACACCTTATACTCTCTTTATCCAGAACAATTTATATTTCTGACTTCTTCAGAAAGAGCAGCTATGAAGTCAGAAAGAAATCAACAAAGAAAACCCTATCTTTAGGTAGGGTTTGTAAAGGGATTTCATTTTCGAAACAAGTTAGTTGATACTATGATATTCATATCAAGTTTCGAATTGAGATGCATAAAGATACCATGGACTAAAGTCCATGGTTGCATAGGGCATCTCATTCTTTTAATGCACATGTAGGTTAATTTAACCCACATTTACAATCAAAATCAGAAATGTTCCATATATTCTGTACAACCGAAAACATTTTAAAAGCCCAATAGGAAAAGATATACATTACACGTCTGGACAACGTGTAACAATTATTATTGCAATCTGGACAATTGCAATAAATACGGACTAATTTTTCGTGAATTCGATAATTGTATTTATTGGACTATTTCTCGGACTAAAGGAGTATGTCAAACTGTATTAAAACGGTTTTCGATGACAGGAGATATATAATAAAAAATATAAGAAATGCTGGGGGAGATGCTTATGGCTGCCAATATGAGATTTAGTAATATGGAATCAGAAGATTTTGAAGCGCACAAAGCCAAGATTTTGGCTATTGGATGCGGGGGTGCTGGTAATAATACTATTACCTCACTAACTGAGAAGAACATCAAAGGAGCAACTACTGTTGCTATTAATACTGATGCAAAACACCTGAGCATAAGCAAGGCAAATCAGAAGTTACTCATAGGAAGAGAGCTTACCAAAGGCCTTGGTGCAGGTGGTTATCCTGACATAGGCAAGAATGCAGCACTGGAAAACAAGGATGATCTGAGAAACCTTTTGCGTGGTGTAGATCTGGTATTTATTACATGCGGCCTTGGAGGCGGTACAGGTACAGGTGCGCTGCCTGTTGTAGCCAGAATGGCTAAAGAAGCAGGTGCCATAACCATAGCAGCTGTTACCTTGCCATTCAAGCTAGAGGGTGCAAGAATCCTAAAGGCAGAAGAAGGCCTTGCACAGATGAGAGAGGTCTGCGATACTGTTATTGTTATAGAAAACCAAAGATTGCTAGAGTTTGCTGGTGACATGCCACTTAAACAGGCCTTTGGCGTAGCAGATGATCTAATTGCTACCATGATAAAAGGCATAACAGAAACCATATCAGAGCCTTCATTAGTTAATCTAGACTACGCAGATGTCAGGGCAATTATGCGTTGCGGAGGCGTTGCAACCATCGGAGTCGGCGAAAGCGACACACAAAACAGGGCAGAAGAAGCAGTTTCAAAGGCATTGAATCACCCCCTGCTTGAGGTAGATTACAGAGGCGCAGTAGGTGCCCTTATCCAGGTTATTGGCGGAGAGGACATGCGATTAGACGAGATTAACATGATCGGCGAGAGGATAAGAAACCAACTTGACCCAGATGCACAGGTTATCTGGGGCGCCCGCATACTGCCAGAATACAAGGACAAGATACAGGTTATAACCATCATAACTGGCGTCAAGTCAGCATTCATCCTCGGGCCTGTTCATAAAGAAGAGATAAAGAAAAGCCGAGTATCAAGAGAGCTTGGCATAGAAGTCATAAATGACTAATGTATTATACTGACCACACCCCAAGAAAAAAAGGCAGCTGGAGTAAGAGATGAGGATCAGGATGGACGCTCATCCCATCCTCAGTGATCTGATTCCAGCTGCCTTCTTTTTCTATTTTTGACTTCTAACGTGAATTGAATGACAAGAAGTCAGAAAGACATCTGCAAAGAAACCCAGAAACGAATAGACGATACGAAGTATCGTCAGTTTGTCGTATGTATGGGTTATGCAGAGATTTCATTTTCAAAACACCTAATATACTTCGTATATTGTAGTTTCGAAAAGTCACTCTTGATTGACATTTTCGAAACACCTTAATGCTAAGATGTTTATACCGTTTCGAATTGAGATGCACATAGATACCATGGTTGCAAAGGGCATCTCATTTTTTTAAAATAAGCTAAAACCCAATCAGAAATATAAACCAAAAAGAACAAGCTTTATACTTCCCGACGAGCTTGTAGATACTCCCTGAGTTCAGGTATTCTAAACATTTCACAATAAGCATCAGCCAATGGAGCTGTTACAGTAACCAATCTCGGATCAATTCCACGACGGTCTGCTCCCCATCTTTGCAATTCTCCCTTTATTCTCGAGGTTCTTTCTTTAGATTCGAATACAGGATTATGACCATTATTGCGATAAATCAAAGGTTCCTTAGTGTCAAGGGTCAGATAGCCGATTATAAGTTCTTTTCTCAAGCTGCCGTTCTTTAGATCTTCTGCTAGACACTCTAGATAATCCACAGGCATCTTAAAACTAGGATGATTAGGAAAAGGTGTTACAATATCATTAAGAAATATATCAACTGCTTCAGGAGTGCTTACAGGACAAAACTTAGCAGCTCTTGTTTTACGATATGCATCATTGCTTTTAAGATATTTAGTTTTGGCGATCCATCCATACTCTGCTGTAGCCACTTCAATAAAAAGCTTTTTACCAAACTCCTCCGCAGCATTCTTCATATACGTCATGTTAAGATATAGCAAAAACCTATTTAAAAACAAAAAAATTTATACCAGCAGGCATAATTATATACCATGAAAGAAAGACGCCGCTTGTCCCCAGGCGAAATAATAGACCTGTACAAAAAAGGCGAGCGGGATTTTAGTAATGTTGAATGCACTAGCAATGACTTCATTGGTATAGATTTATCTGGAATTAATTTTTCCAACTCAAATCTTGAATATTCCGGTTTCGAAGAATCAAATCTCACAGGAGCGAACTTTACTAACTGCAACCTACAGTGGTCAAGCTTTCGGCATTCTAACTTAACTAAAACAAATTTCACAGGCGCAGATTTGTCATACGCCCTTCTCAATGATGCAATATTCGAAAATACAATATTAAGAAAAGCCAATCTTTCATGGGTCCTTATGTTTAATGTAAACCTTCATGCAGCAGATATCACAGACGCCAACATAGCAACTATTGCAACCCATCCATCCCAGATAACAGAAGCAGGCTCTGCCATTGTGCAGGAAAGGCTTCTGAGAATGAAGCATAAGCTGCCATATGACCTGTGGCTTGTGCTCAAGTCTTCTGTCAACAAGCATATGTATGAAGCCCAGAAAGCCCAAAGGCTCAATTTGTCAGGAGCACGTTCATATGAATTAGGAAAAGTCGGCTACGGCAGCCACACAGGAAGCGACACGCCATCTGACCATGTCTATGTTGGTGGCAATCTTACTTACGGCGTAAGAGGCAATGCCTACAAGCGCGACAATGCTTATGTGAGATGATATGAAAACTCGTTTTTGGGAAATCGACTCGCTTCGTGGTCTTGCGATTTTAATGATGATAAGCTTCCACTTTCTTTATGACCTGAACTTCTTCGGCAATTATAATTTTAATCTGCACTCAGGTTTCTGGTGGCTGTTTGCAAGAATAACAGCTGCTATCTTTATCTTGCTTGTAGGCATTTCGTTAACAATAAGCTATTCAAGAACTAAAGCACCTTTCACAAAATACCTGAAAAGAGGGCTAAAAATATTCTCATGGGGTTTGCTCATAACCATAGCAACCTTTATCTTCCTCAGAAACGGTTTCATAATCTTCGGCGTTCTTCACTTTATAGGCATTGCCATTATTATTGCTTACCCGCTTATCAGATTAAGAATAAAAAATCTCATCCTAGGCATTTTCTTCATACTTATAGGAATTTATCTTTCTGCCTTTACTTTTAATTTTCCATATCTGCTTTGGCTCGGCCTTACGCCAGCCAGTTTTTATACCTTTGATTATTTTCCAATATTACCATGGTTCGGCGTAATCCTTATTGGAATATTTTTAGGAAATAAATTATATCCCAATGCAAAAAGATCATTCAATATTATTGATCTATCAAAATTAAGAATCATAAAATTGCTCAGCTTCCTTGGACGTCATTCATTATTCATATATCTTCTGCACCAGCCAGTATTAATTGCACTGCTGTATTTGTTTGTGCTATAGCAAATAAGAAAGTAGATTATTATTTCTTGGTTTCATTGCCCCCATTTCTTAGGGTCTATGAAAACTGTTTTGCCATCAGGATACGTTAATGTTGCATCATTACCAACTATATTAAGGATATCTCCATTATCAAAATGAAATTCACTTTTAGGGTTAGGATTAAAAATATCAGCAAGATAATAAGACGAACTATAAAGTGTATTTCCTTTTCCATCTTCCATAAAAACAATATAATTATCATCAGCAAGTTTACGATCTACATGAATAATACTGACCGAAATATCCTTAATGGTCCCTTGATAAACTATTTTTTCACTACGAACATCACGATAATTAATGCCACAAAGGGATATACTGTATATAATTGCTCCCGCTACTGCAACAAAACCAATCCCCTTTGCAAAACCTACTGCACAATGCCCTGCTTGTTTCGAGACTTTACCTGCATTATTTCCTATTCCTCTTGCAAAATCAGCCACATATCGCTTGTCAAATACACTCATATTGATCAAGAAAGCTATATCAGAAATCTTTTTAAAGTCTTTTTCCAGTTTCAAGGAAATTTAATAAGCTTTAATTCCAATTAATTTCTATGCCAAAACAAAGCAGGAAGAAAAGCATCAAGCAAAAAAAGGAAAAAACCAAGGAGAAGATAACCCTGGAAACTGTCAGGCACGTTGCCCGCTTGGCAAGATTAGATCTGAGCGAAAGCGAGCTTTTGCGGTTTCAGAAAGACCTTAACGATGTTCTTGTCGCGTTTAAGGAATTAGACAAAGCCCCTGCTGCTGCAAAGCCATCCTTCCAGCCACTTCCAATAAAAGATGTTCTGCGCGACGATGCAGTAGAGCAGACCTTAAGCCATGAGCAGGCGCTAGCCAACACCAAGCACAAGGAAAAAGGCTTCTTTGTCGGGCCAAGAGCTGTATGAAGGTGTTATAGTGAAACTAAAAAATAAAGTTGCTATAATAACAGGCAGTGCATCCGGAATAGGCAAAGCTACAGCTCTTTTATTTGCTAAGGAAGGCGCAAGGATTGTAATAGCTGACATAGGTGAAAAAGGCAGAAAAGTAGTTGAAGAGATCAACAAGAACGGCAAAGCAATATTTGTTAAATGCGATGTATCAAAATCAAACGATGTAAAAAACCTGATAAATAAAACGATAAAGGAATTTAATTCATTGGACATACTTATAAACAATGCTGGCATCTATCTATGCAAGACCATAGAAGAGATGTCAGAAGAGGAATGGAACAGGATAATTAATATAAACCTTAAAGGAGTATTCCTCTGCTCTAAATATGCAATCCCACACATGAAGAAAAGCAAAGGCGTTATTGTAAATAACGCATCTACGCTTGGCCTGAAAGCAGAGCCTGAATCGCCTGCATACTGCGCATCAAAAGCAGGCATAGTAAACCTGACCAGATCAATGGCCATGGAGTATGCAAAATACGGCATACGAATAAATTGTGTATGCCCAGGCCCTATTGACACACCATTATTTAGGAATGCTTTCAGAAACAATAAAGAACTCAAAACTTATGTGAATGAACATACCATAATGAAAAGACCAGGAAAACCAGAAGAGGTAGCCAATGTTGTTCTATTCCTGGCATCTAATGATTCATCTTATGTTATCGGTTCGTGCTATTCTGTCGATGGAGGAGAGGCTCTTTGAAGTATAATATATCAGTAAAGCAGTTCATAGATCAAGGCAAAAATATCGATCATAATGATTTTCATAGCAAATTAATTGAAGAATTGAAGAGGATAAACAAGAAATTCCATTTGCTGCAGTGTATTGATGAATCCAAACCGCAGGCTAAACCAAGCCTTTTTAGTTTGCCTATCTCAGTAAAAGACAATATCTGCACTAAAGGATTGCAGAGCAGCGCTGGCTCGCAAATCCTTAATGGTTACATACCGCCATTTGATGCAACATCTGTGGCAAGAACAAAAGAAGCAGGCGGCGCGGTTATTGGAAAAACCAACCAGGATGAATTTGGTTTCGGCACATTCTCAACTAACTGTGGTTACGCTGTTCCTAAGAACCCGCTTGATCCTGAGAGAAGCTGTGGAGGCTCATCCGGCGGAGCAGCAGGATTAGTTGCAGCTTTGAATTATCCGCATATCGCTTTAGCAGAATCAACAGGCGGGTCAATCTCATGCCCAGCTGCATTCTGCAGCGTAGTTGGCTTAACCCCTACCTATGGTTTGGTATCTCGTTATGGTTTAATCGATTATGCTAACAGCCTTGATAAAATAGGCCCAATAGGCAAATGCGTTTACGATACCGCGCTAGCGCTTTCTATAATAGCTGGCCATGACAATCGGGATTCTACATCATTACACGTTGCAAAAAAGGATTATACCAAATGCCTTGGCAAAGACATCAAGAGCATGAAAATCGGAGTGCCCAAAGAATATTTCAACAACACCGACAAGAAAATAGAAAAATATGTATGGGATGCAATAAAAAAATTAGAGAGCCTAGGAGCAACTTATAAGGAAATCTCACTGCCGACCACCAAATACGCCTTAGCATCTTATTATATAATTGCAACAGCAGAAGCATCTACCAATCTTTCAAAATACTGCGGCATGCGTTATGGCCTGCATCTTGGGATGGAAGGCAATTTTAACGAATATTTCTCTCGCGTGCGAAGCAAAGGCTTTGGCGAAGAAGCCAAGCGCAGGATTATTCTTGGCACCTTTGCAAGATTGAGCGGCTACAGAGAGGCATATTATCTGAAAGCCATGCGCGTTAGAACAGCAATAATACAGGATTTCAAACTAGCCTTCAAGAAATTTGATGTTATAGCAGCTCCAACCATGCCAGTTCTTCCGCCCAAGTTCTCTGAAATCGCGAAATTATCGCCCCTTCAGAATTATCAAATGGATGTATTAACAGTTCCTGCCAATCTTGCAGGAGTTCCTATGATTTCTTTGCCTGCTAGGAAAGGCGAGATGATTGGCCTTCATCTAATAGGCGACCATCTCAAAGAAGAAAAAATATTGCAGGTTGCAAGCGCTTATGAGGCGATGAAATGAACCGTCACATGGCATTAACCCTGCTGAAAGAGAACCTGAAAAAAGAGCATATGCTTAAGCATTGCTTGGCAGTTGAGGCAATAATGCGAGGCCTTGCTGCCTGCCTGCGCAAAGACCAGGAACAATGGGGCTTAGTTGGCTTGGTTCATGACATAGATTTCGAGCGTATTCGTGATACAAGCGAGCATGGAATAATTGCAGAGGAAATCCTGAAAGACGATGTAGATAAAGATGTCATAAGAGCAATAAAATCCCATAATTTTGAGAACACAGGCATTCAGCCAGAAACACGGATGGAGAACGCGCTCATATCAGCAGACGCTGTATCCGGCTTAGTAGTCGCCTGCGCCTTGGTCATGCCATCCAAGCGCTTAGCTGATGTCAGCTTGGATACGCTAAAAGAAAAATTCAAGTCAAAAGACTTTGCAAGAAACTGCAGTCGCGAAAAAATACTCTACTGCGAAAAAATCGATCTGGAAAAGGAAAAATTTTTTGAGATCGCGCTGAACTCGCTGAAAAATATAGCTAATGAGGTGGGATTGTAATATGAAGATAGGATTGGAAGTCCATTGCCAGCTGCTGACCAAGTCAAAGCTATTTTGCGGCTGCCCGAATATTACAGCCAAAGAGCCCAACAGCGTTGTATGCGACTACTGCATCGGCCTGCCAGGCACCAAGCCGAGGATAAACAAAAAAGCAGTAGACTTCGCTATTCAGGCAGCTCTTGTACTGAACTGTAAGATCGCAGGCGAGACCTTCTTCTCAAGAAAATCATATTTCTATCCTGACATGGCCAAAAACTTCCAGATAAGCCAGTTCGAGATACCGCTTGCAAAAAACGGCTGGCTTAAAACAGGCAAAAAGAAGATTCGCATAACAAGATTGCACATGGAAGAAGACCCTGCAAGAATAGTTCACGTCGGCTCTATTACCGAGGCTAAATACGTGCTCGTAGATTACAACCGTTCAGGCACACCGCTCTGCGAGATAGTTACTGCGCCTGATTTCGCTGATCCAAAAGAAGCAAGGCAGTTCCTTCAGGAATTGTCATCTATTTTAGAATACCTGAGTATCTTTGACCCGAACATAGAAGGCTCGATGCGTGTAGACAGCAACATATCTTTGGATAAGAATGATATGAAAGAAGCAAAAGGCATTCGCGTTGAGATAAAAAACATCACAGGCTTCAAGGATGTTGAGCTTGCATTGAATTATGAGATAATAAGGCAGAAAAACATGCTGCGGACCGGCAAAGATATTGTCCGCGAGACCCGTGCATGGGATGCAGCAGCTGGCGTTACCCGCTCTTTGCGTGTAAAAGAAGAAGAGGAGGATTATGGCTATATCTTCGAAGGCGACCTGCCAAAACTTACAATCTCAAAAGAAAAAATAACTGAAATAAAGAAAGCCTTGCCAGAGCTAGCTTCGGAGAAAATCAAGAGATATGAAAAGCAGTTTGCAGTGCCTTACAGTCTATCAGTTTCAATAACATCTGAACCTGATTTAGCAGATATGTTTGAGCACGTCATAAAAGAAATAGATCCGATGACTGCAGCCAACTTCTTTGCAAAAGAGCTTAAGAAAACCCTGAATTTCCGCAACCTTAGAATAAAAGACATCAAGCTACATCCAGGGCATATAATCAAGCTGCTCAAGCTTGTTATCAATAATGAAATAACAATAAAGACAGCTGAATTCACCTTAAGGGAAATGGTGCTTAACCCAGAAGATCCAGAAGAAATGCTGAAGAAAAAAACCATGACCATGATAGTTGACGAAAAAACCTTAGATCCTATAATAACCAAGGTAATATCAAACAATTACAGGGCATTGGTAGATTACCGGACAGGCAAAAAAGAGGCCTTTGACTTTTTAGTTGGCCAGGTAATGCGCGAAACCAAAGGCCGCGGAGACCCAGCTGTCATACGAAAGCTCTTGGCAAAAAGGGTCTGATTCTACTTATTTTAAATATTAGCCCACAACTAATCAATAATCAAACTGACGCAAAACAACATGACGCAGAAACAAATCGACACACGAAGTGTGTCAATGTGATCGCGTCGGTGTGTTCGCGTCTATGCGTCGTGGGCCTGTAGCTTAATTGGATAGAGCACTTGGCTTCGGACCAAGGGGTTGCGTGTTCGAGTCGCGCCAGGCCCATTTGATGTTAATTCGCCAATAGCTTATAATTAGTTTTAAAAACTTTTTTGTTAAGGAAAAAAGATGCGTAGAAATAAATTTGATGTAATAATACCTATTGGTTATGGTCTTGAGATGTATGGTGGAAAAATATATGCTATTACAAATTATGATGAATATATTCAGCTTATAGATAGAAAGTTTGGATATTTTGACACCAATGAAAAGGGAATTGACTGGTGGATGAATGGAGCACCCTCTAAGGCAATTGAAGAGGCATTAAAAGAAAAAGAAGTTGTAAGAGTTCTGGACGTTGGTGGCGGGCCTCATTGCCAAGCGGTATTCGATATAGTTTCAAGATATGAAAGAGTCCGAGCTGTTAATGTAGACCCGTGTTTTTCTCCGAATAGAAAAAAACACCATAGAATTAAGTTCATTCCAAGTGATATAATAGACGCTGAACTAGGCAAAAAATTTGATGTAGTTTATTCTTTTCAGGTTTTACCTTATATGAATCCAGAAAGAAGAACTAAAGCCATGCAAAAAATACAGGATATCATGGAAGATGATGGAGTAGCATTGCTCGATTATGGTCGTGATATTCAATCTCCTATGCCTCATAGAATCGAAGGAATAGATTATCTTGTCTTTCCTTTTAAGGGAAGGAATGATTTTCCAGGTGAAGTTGTAATAGGAGGATCAATAACTCTTTATCTTTCTTTTAGAAAAGGTCATGATCGTCCACCAGAACCAAAATCTTACAGAACCGGTAATATTTAGTTATTTAAAATTAGCTTAATCTAAATATCACCATGAAAGAATCATTGAAGCTGGGCTTCAGTTTTGGCATAACCTCCGGGATAATAACAACTTTAGGTTTAATTGTAGGTCTGGATGCAGGAACCCGTTCTGAGCTTGCTGTCATCGGAGGCATATTGACAATAGCAGTGGCTGATGCCTTCTCTGATTCATTAGGCATGCATATCTCCCAGGAATCCAGAGACCATCATAAGCCAAGGCATGTATGGGAATCTATGCTTTCCACCTTCATAGCAAAATTCATTGTAGCAATGTCATTTGCTATTCCATTTATTTTGCTTGATCTTTCAACAGCAATGATAATAAGCGTGGCTTGGGGATTGGCGCTCCTTAGTGCTCTCAGCTATTTCATTGCAAAAATTGGAAAGAAAAATGCCTGGATTGTAATAGGAGAACATCTGATCATTGCGATAGTTGTAATAATCATAGCATATTTCTTTGGCGAATGGATCTATGCAACCTTTAGCCCTTAATCCATTTAACAAAAAATTAAAACCTTTAAAGTCATTCAATTTTCATTCGTGATATACATGCTAAAACTCTACAATAAACTTCTGAAAGAATTCGGCCCGCAGCACTGGTGGCCGG
>CAIKBN010000002.1 GCA_903825675.1 uncultured archaeon | reverse complement strand
AGTTATCAATCCGGTATTAGCTGACTGTTCCATTACTGATATAAAATTGATAGCTCCTCCTGAAAAAGTGATAGCCAGCACTACTATTGCAATACCAGTATTGATTGAATCCGACTCCGTATGCACAGTGGATGAACTTCGCTTTAGTTCTATAGGCCAGAATACAGGAACTAGATTAACTATCTTCGACCCACCTGGCGGTGTATTCCAAAACTTTTCAGTCTCAGGTAGCACAACAAAGGTTTTTATTGTAAGAACCAATAGCGTAGATACCTTTCTCTATAATATTGACCTGCACAAGGGTGGTACAAATCTTTCTGTAAGCGGTTCGGCAGATTTTTTGGACCCTTCTCTTTTAAGTGTAACAGGACCAACAGACATAGTAGCATCTGAAAGATTTAACTTTATTGTAGAAATAAAAAATCCGCAGGTCTATACTCTAACTACATATTATTCACTGTCTTATGACTCTATATTTCTGCTAACAGGTGGTGATCCTTTGTCAGATAACATAAAACTCGCACCTGGTGAAACAAGAACACTTAGATGGGCTATGAATATATCAGAAGATTATGAATATGGTTCAGGAAATATTAAATTCCAGAACGGCAATGCTTATGATGCAGTATCAATAACAGCCAGTTTTTGTCCGCCTGAGCAGAAAGCTTGTGAAGGAATCTGCCATTCTGAAACAGGTTTGTGCTGCGATAAAAAATGGATAGCTGATGTAAATGTATGCCCTACTAGCGGTGGGGAAGAAGGTAGTAGCAATAGTGGCAGTGGCCCTAATAGTGGTAGCGGTGAAGGCTCAGGTGGCGTTAATGAGAGCGAAGAATATGGAAACTATACTGAAGGAGGTATAACAACAACCATAACTAAGACACCTCAGCAAGAAGGAAAAACAACATCAAATGAAAGAAGATTGGAAGAAGTAGACTCAACTTATATAATTGTTCAGATGCTGCCCTTTATCAATATAATAATTATATTGATTAGTATGATGCTTTATATTTACAGAAAATATAAAGGAAGGATGTTTGAAAAAATGACGTGGTAACGTATATGAGATGCCCTATGCAACCTTTATGCATCTCAATTCGAAACGGTATAAATACCGTAGTATCAACTAAGGTGTTTCGAAAATGTCATCCGAGGATGACTTTTTGAAACTACAATATGCGAAAGCATATTAGGTGTTTCGAAAATGAAAGCCCAGATTGGCATGGAATATATATTAATGTTCGGCATCAGCCTGCTTATAGCTGGCTTAATATGGATATACGCAAGTTCTGAAATAAATACAACCAAATGGGACATGCAGATGGCTTATGCAAAGGATGCTGTAAACAGAATAACAGAAATGGCAGACATGATGTATATACAAGGTATTCCTGCGCAATCCTACATTAGCCCTGTGTTTCCAGATAACATAAAAAATGCCTATGTATCAGGAACAACAGTAACCATAGAGCTTCTCTGGAAAGAAGACATTCTTCGGAACATATCAGCTGATGCATCTGTAAACCTAACTGGGAGTCTGATTGCAACACCAGGAACCCATAGAATTCTAATAAGAACCAATAATACAAATGTCGAGATAAGAGATGGGTAAAAATGAGAGCCCAAGTATCATTAGAGATAATGACATATATAATAATTCTGACCTTAATGCTTACTATTGTAAGTTATGCTGCTGTGAGCAGAGGTCAATCCATACTCACGGAAAAAATTAACATGGATGCAAGGCGTGTGGCAAAGCTTATTGCAATTGAAATTGACACAGCCATAAGCGTTGGTGATGGCTATAAAAATACTTTCTATATTCCGCAATATCTATACAACACAAAAAACTATACACTAACTGTATTGCCGGAATATCAAAGAATCTATGTAGATTGCGACAACAGCAGCTATTCAGTACCGCTTTTAACCAGCAATATCACAGGCACGGTCAAAAAAGGAAATAATATAATAAAAAATGAGAATGGGTTGATAAAAATTGAGTAAAGCACAGGTTGTATCAGGAGACTTTACTATTAGTGTTGCTATATTTATTGCCATCCTTATAATGGTGCTGCCTCTTTGGGGATATGTAGAAAACCATGTAAGGAGCAGTGAAGAAAGAATAGACCTAGAATCTTCTCTTATGATAGCCTCGGATGTCCTTACCAAAACCAAAGGCCTGCCAGAAAACTGGAGCGCAAACAATGTCAGAAGCATAGGGCTTGTTGATGAAGAAGGTATATTGAACATAACCAAGGTGTTAAATCTTATTAACATGAGCTATGACAGTGTAAGAGATCTTTTAGGAGTAAGTAACTATAATCTGTATATATCACTAAAAGATATAGATGGTTACGATGCAACAAGTGGTGTGTGTAACTCGCCTGCTGCGTACTTCTCTGTTAACGAAGAAGACATGAAAAATATTATTGCCAACTCAGGTATTATCTGGGATTATTATTATGGCGGCAGCGGAACACCTGAAAGGCGCGATAGCAGAAGCCTTTACAATGCATCAAAAACAGATGCCTTCAATGCAATGTTATCCAATAGCAGTTCGTACAAAACAATTATAATAGAAAACCCGGAACTACAGGAAAGTGATATTAATATTAATGAACTGAAAACTTTTATGAACCTAGGCGGTATTCTTGTCTTCGAAGGTAATGCAACGCTCATCAAAGACAGTTTCGGTATGCATGCTGAGCAAGGCCTGAACAGGGAAGGTGTAGTAACAGAAAAAAACCGATTTGTTGCTGCAGAAGTAGGCGATAACGTAACCTTCAATAATGCTGGATGGGCATTTTATCAGGGCAATATAACGCTCCATAAGCTGATAACAGATAAGAATGATAATAATGGTGTAGTTGTTGGCTACTGGGACTATGGCTTAGGCAGAATATATTATATTTCTGACATCAGTGGCACAATAGATAGCAATGCCCTGGAATTAAATATTGTAGGAGAGAAACTAGAATTCGGCGTTCAGGCAAATGGCACTCTTGCTACCAAGGTACAGAGACTGGTTCTGCTTGCAAAAGAAAGAAATATTGTAATTAATATGGGTATGGTGCTATGGAAATGAGGGGCATATTTTTTACAATGGATTCTATGTTTGCGCTAATGCTTATAGTAGCTACACTACCAATATTTGTGCTCATATCAATGAGTACAGTACCAACAGAGACCGTTAATCAAAGATTGCATCTTCAGGCACAAGACGCTGTTAATATGTTATCTGAGCTTGAGATTAAAGATGTAATAAGGGAACCTGTCATAATGAATTACTATAGCAACGGTATCCTAAGCGAAGATGATGCAAACACAAGTTTGATTGATATAATTGGAATGTTCTGGGCATCTGACAACCTAAGCCACATTGAAGTTGCAAGGAATATTACAGAGCATTTATTCAGCAAGATAATGCCTAGTAATGTCAAATGGGGCCTCAGTATAGAGGATGAAAGCATATACAATACATCCGGTGCGGTATTAAGAACCGTTGCAACCAGCAAAAAAATCGTATCTGGATATATGAAAGAGCAGCCGTCAACAGGCTACATTGCAAAAGCCTTTCTGAACAGAATCAGTGGAAAGAGAACAGCATCATATAGCTTCTTTGGTGGTTTTGTAGGCGAAGGCAAGATAAACTTAATAGTTAGCGATATCCCTGAAAATTCTACAGTAAGGTATATATACATGGAAATGAATGTTGGTAATAACTTTACTTTTTATGTAAATGACAATTCGTGTGGAAACTATACCAAATCTCCTAGAAGATTTGCAGTAGACAACTGGACCATAACCAATTCTACATGCCTAGCACATATAGACACCGGAAAAAATAATACTATATCAATAGACTTTGCTGGAAATGATTTATCGTCCAAGTTCATTGGAGGCGGATATATAAAAATTGCATATGATACAACAGAATTTACAGTAGAAAACAACGGAAGGATAAGGCAATATCTGCCTGGTATTAAAGGGTTAATAAATTTGTATTCATCCTTTTATGTTCCTGGTAACATAACCTCAATGAATGCCTCTATTCATTTCTTTAATAATATTTCAAATACTTACATGAACATAGGAAATATAAGCATCTTCAACTCACCCAACAGCAATTACAATCAAACCATTAATATAACCAATGCAACCTTTTCTAGCCTTCTTAATTTTTCCAAGCTAAGCAAAAATACTGTTCCTTTCATTCTTAAAGCGAACCTCACGAACATAACAACAGGATCGAATAAAATAGACATAATGCTTGTTAATGACAGGTCAGGCAGCATGGTGCAAAGCGGCTGGATGCTTAACACAACATCATCGCCTGTTATTAGATTTAATAATATAACTGTTCCAAGGGACGACCGTAATATCGGTTACGGCAATGGCTGGTCACGAAGCATTGAATTCAATGTAACAGGCCCATTGCTGAATCGCAGCGTAATAGAATTCGAGGCAGAATATCCAGACCGGAATTTATCTGGTAATCCTGATATATGGCGCTTCCGTACATCAGTAGCAGGCTATAGCGGCTCTGGTTACATGGAGGCATGGCAAGATGATGGGCATAACTATAACGCCGGTGATTCAAGAAGCCCTCAATTGCGTTATAATGTAACCTTCCCTTCTGCCGGAACATATTATGTATGGGTAAGAGGCTATGCAGTAGATAATAATGCACGCATTATTCATGCGGGCCTTGATAATGCAACAGTAAGCACTGCGGACAAGATAAACCTATCAACAGGTAGATGGATGTGGTCAAGAAGCACAACAGATGGACCGCCCGCAACCATAAATGTCGCAACAGCAGGCAAACACACATTTAATTTATGGATGGGGCAGGACGGGTTTAGAGCAGACAAGATAATACTTACCAATGACTCCTCATATGTTCCAAGTGACTATACTTTAATAAATGGGAATTTAGCTGTTGGCATAGAATGGGACAGGCTTTCAGGCGTAATAGGTTCAGAAGGCTCTGAATTCGTTGTAAATCTCAGAAGGCCAGACGGCACATGGATATTCAATGGTGGCACAAGCCTGCCAGGCTCTCCTGATGCCGGCAATTATGTAGACCCTCCAACAGGAGATGCAGGTTATTCGAATGATTATTACAGCGGTATATCCACCAAACCACAATATCTTTATGTAGAAAATCCGCAAAATGGGACATGGCGCGTCTCTGTTTTTGGCTGGAATCTAAGACCAAACGGAAACCCTCCTCCTGAAATGAATGTAAGTATAATGGTCTACCTTGACAAAGGAAATGAAACCTATGATGATATAAACAGAACAGAAACAATAATTGCCTGGAATGCTGCAAGGGACAATGCCAAGCTATTTGTAAACCTTACAGTAGCTGAAGATAAAGTAGGTTTTGTAAAATTTGGCAGCTATGCAGAGCTACCACAAACACTAACCTTCAATAAAACCGCTGTTATGAACGCCATAGACGATATGGGTGTTCAAGGCGGTACGGCTATTCATGATGGCATTGATATGGGTTGTGATGAACTTACCAATCATGGAAGGCCGAAAGCAAATACTACATGGATAATGGTATTGCTCACCGATGGCCAGAATGATGATGGTCCAACTCCTGTGAATGACAGCGCAACTGCATGCAAAAACAAAGGTGTTACCATCTTCACTATCGGATTGTCAGCCTTTGTAAACCAGGAAATGCTCAGGGATGTTGCATCAGATCCTAGTAATTACTACTATGCGCCCACATCTTCAGACCTGAAATTCATATACAGGGAGATAGCAACAGAGATACAGGCAAGATATCGTGCACAGGCAATAAATATAACAGGAAATTTATCTTATTCAACCCTGTATCCAGATTCTTATATAGATATTTATTATGCAGAAGAAAGTATACCATCTGAGTATCAGGAAATTTCAGTTAATATCGATACAGACCAGCTTGGCGGATGCAACGGATCCTTCTTCATCCCACCGCAATTAAGCAAAATGAACAATGTAAAAGTAACTTCCTTTTCTGAAGATTACTGGACACATAACGTATCAGTAAAAAGCAGTATAACAGGCGATGGGTGGAGAAGCGTCTATCAGCTGACAGATTACGGTACAGTTTATACGGAATTAGGCGACCCGTATGTAGTTAATATACCAGAAAATCTTATAAAATCTAATGAAAGCAACCAAGTAAACGTGTTGCTTGCAACAGGTCCAAACAATATAAGCTCTAATTGCTCTCTAAGCAATAGAGTTATATATACAGCAAGATTCAGAGCATCAACCTTCTATTCAGATATATTCCCGCAGGCATGGGGAAGCAATGTTACAGTATATTTCGACAGAAATTATGATGGGGCTCAAGACGGTTCTGTTAACATAGAGATAGGAAAAGACCTTCCAAGCTTCAATTCTACCTTAAAAACAGTTGATGCATTAGATATTGACAGAAATGCTGTAGACGATGCCTTCCTGAGGCTTCTTGACTCTATGAACTTTGTTACAGTCCCTGGCAACACAGGAAGATCTGGCTCTATAAACAATCCAATTGATATCGAGCTATCAGAAGATATGACAATAGAGACCTTGTTCATTGGCGGTATTCCGTATATGTGGGGGCCTGTCAATATAGGAATAGAGGTCTGGGTATGAGATGTTATAGGTATAATATTTTCAGTAGGGGAATGAAGTTAGAAGGAGAGATTAACACAACGAAGTTCCGAAGGAACTTCAGGCAGCGCCGGGTCTCCTCCTCTAAGGGTGTATTTTATTCTGCAATAGTTATGATGCTCATAGCACCTATAGTAATGTATATTATTCTATACATGGATGTAGCAGAAACCAACCTAAATGAAATATCTACAAAAATAAAAGGCGATAAAATGGCGGATTACGCCAGATCCATTGACCAGGACCTGCCAAGAATGCTCGAGATTTCATCCAAGCGTTCCATAGGTTCTGCAATAAGTTATATTGACATGAATGGCGAACCTTTAGATAATGCTGATGAAAGACTCAGAGAGATGATTATGAACAGCACTATATATGGCAGTGGATTCGGTCTTCTTGGTACTGGCTCGATAAAAAACTGGGCTGAAGCAATAGAGACAAATGGCCGTTCATATGGTTTTAATACGACTATTACTGTCTTGGATATTAATGTAACTCCCTTTGATTCCTTCAATATTCTGTTATCAGCCACTATATATGTTAATATATCAGACAACAAAGGAATGGAAGTCAACAGGAAATACAATCAAAAAATAATAATTTCCGT
>CAIKBN010000001.1 GCA_903825675.1 uncultured archaeon | reverse complement strand
TTGTTGCTGAGGCTGATAAAAAGGCTGTTGGTTTTGTTACATTTAGTATGGAATTCTGGGGCAGTGATACTCTTTTTATCCATAGCTTTGCTGTTGATAAGGATTACAGAAAAAAGGGCACTGGCACAGTGCTTCTGGACAAGGTCATAGAGATGGCTAATAAAAAAAGTGCCAGAAGAATTTTCCTTGATACTTGGGTTGGAAACAAAAAAGCAATAAAATTCTATAAGAAACGTGGTTTTGAGATATGTGGTTACGCAGACAACCTTTATAGAGAAGGCTTAATGTGTCCAATTTTGTCCCTTAAGGTGAAGAAATGATCCTAAAATCCATACGGCTGAACAATATCCGCTCGTTCAGGGACGAGCGAATTGAGTTTCCTGAGGGCTCGGTTCTGCTGTCAGGCAATGTTGGCTCAGGCAAGAGCACTATCCTGCTTGCGATAGACTTTGCATTGTTTGGCACGAGACGAGGCGAGCTAGCTGGTTCGGATTTACTAAGGCATGGCGAGGATTATGGTTATGTTGAGCTGGACTTTGATGTTGATGGCAGGAAGGTTGAAATAAAAAGGGTGCTAAAGAGGGGCAAAGGCATTGTACAAGACTCTGGTTTTATTATAATTAACGGTTACCGCCTAGAATACACGCCAATGGAACTGAAGGCAAAGGTATTGGAGCTTTTTGGTTATCCGAAGGATCTGCTGAAAAAGAACAAGCCGATATTCAGGTATACAGTCTATACGCCACAGGAGCAGATGAAGCATATACTCCTGTTCCCGGAGGAGCGATTGGAAACAATAAGAAAGATTTTTGATGTAGAGAAATACGGAAGGATAAGGGATAATACAAAATTATTTACGACAGAGCTCAGGGCTATGAAGCGGGTGCTTGATGCCTCTGTCAGGGATCTTGACCAAAAGATCATTGAGATGAATAACAAGAGGGAGGAAAGAATTGAAATAGATGACCGCCTTGATGGACAGATTAGCAAAATAAACAGAATAGATGAAAAGCTGCAAGAGAAGAAAACTGAGATGGAGCTAATTAAAAGAGAGATCGAGGAAATGAATAAAATAAAGCACGAGGCAGCAAAAAAAGAGGTTGAGCTCAGGCTAAAAAAAGGTATGCTTGAAAGAACTATAAATGACCTTAATGAAATTGAAAATAAGCTTGCTTCTGGCAGGGAACAGTTTAAGCAGTATGCTGAGTTAAAAGAGCCTGAGATGAGTGAAAAAGAGATAAAAAACAGTATATCTGCGCTAGATGTTGAAAGAGATGCGCTTTTATCTAAAAAGGCTGTTATAGCTGATGAGCTTGCCAAGCTTGAAAAGATATATGAAAAAGGCATATGCGATGTTTGCGAACAAAGAGTGCATGATACTGCTTCTTTTAGATTCAATATAGACAAGAAAGCAGTTATGCGAAAAGAACTGGATGAGAAGATTTTTGAAATAGGGAGTGTCATTAAAAAACTGAAAGATGATTACAGCAGGCTTATTTCAGTTGTTGCGAATTTGGAAAAGAAAAAGCATTTGGAAAAGGTGCTTGCTGAATTGCTAAAAAATAAAGAGAAACTTGCGGATGATAAAAGCCTACTGAACGCTGAGATGAACTCTATCCATAGATATCTGGATTTTATTAAGCCAGAACTTGAAGCATATAGGGGAATAGAAGAGAGGAGCGCAGTTATTGAGAAGGGCTTCTATGCTGTGCAAAATGAAAAGATAGCAGCTGAGAAGGAGAAGAGCAGAATAGAGCAGCAGCTGGCTGACACGGAAAAGGCCTTGGATACACTAAGCAAGGGCATAGAAGAAAAGAAAAAGGATGCTGAGAAGATAAGAAAAATAGGCGAACTGATAAACTGGTTTGACAGCTATTTCATAAACCTTATGATGGTCATAGAGAAGAAGGTCATGATGGCTATACAGAAGGAATTCAACTCGCTTTTCCAGAACTGGTTCAGCATGATAATGGGCGATGACATGGAGGTTAGAATAGACGAACAGTTCTCTCCTGTAATAGAGCAGAACGGATATGAAACAGATTACCAGAACCTGTCTGGCGGGGAGAAGACTTCTGTTGCATTAGCTTACAGGCTTGCGCTTAACAAGGTAATAAACTCGCTTATAGAGACGATAAAGACCAAAGACCTGCTGATACTGGATGAGCCGACAGATGGGTTTTCAGCTGAGCAGCTCGACCGTATACGCGATGTAATAAATGAACTGGATCTAAAACAAATAATAATTGTTTCCCACGAGCCGAAGATAGATACCTTTGTTGACAATGTCATAAAACTCAGCAAGGAGAACCATGTTTCCAGCGTTGTTAGCTGAATCGAAATCTTTTTTTAAGTGCAAAATGAGATGCCCTATGCAACCATGGACGAACAGACTAACGATGCAGAACCGAAAAGACGCACCATTGTGCGTCAGGCAGTTTTGCGTCATTGTGTTTTTGTCAATTTATTTTCCATG